>NZ_WKCD01000295.1:0-6688 GCF_021606625.1 Pseudomonas sp. PA-4-8C | reverse complement strand
GAACCGAGGATTTGCCAGAGGGCTTTCCAGAAACCCGGGAAGCTGGCGTACTGCGCCACGTCGCGCCAGTTCACCGAAAACTTGCGGTAGTTCTCGCGGCCCAGGCCCAGCACAGCATTGGGGCCGACGGTGACGCTGCCGTCGATCATGCGGGTCAGGTGCACGCCGAGGAAGGGCAGCTGCGGGTCGGGGATCGGATAAATCAGGTGGTTGACGATGTTGCTCTTGGCGGAGGGCAGGCGGAAGTATTCGCCACGAAACGGGATGATCTGATGGTCGATGCGGATGCCGGCCAGGCGCGCCAGGCGGTCTGACTGCAAGCCGGCGCACACCACCAGGTGGCGGGCCTGCCAGGTCTCGCCCTCGGTGTTGACGGTGACCGTATCGGTGTCTTCGTGGATGGCGGTGACGGTGCGTTCCAGGCAGATCTGCCCACCGTGGCGACGAATCACCTGGGCCATGGTCTCGCACACCTGGCGGTAATCGACAATCCCGGTGGCATCGAGAAACAAGCCGCCGAGGCCGACGATGTTCGGTTCACGCTGGCGCAGCTGTTCGGCATTCAAGCGCTCGACCTGCATGCCATTGAGCTGGGCGCGGGCGTACAGCGCTTCCATGCGTTGCATTTCCAGGGGGCTTGAAGCCACCAGCAGCTTGCCGCACACCTCGAATTTGATCCCGTGTTCACGGCAGAACTGCTTGGTGGCTTCGGCGCCGCGCTTGCACAAATCGGCTTTGAGGCTACCGGGCGCGTAGTAGATGCCGGCATGGATCACGCCGCTGTTGTGGCCGGTCTGGTGCTTGGCCAGCACCGACTCTTTTTCGAGAATCACCAGCGACGCGCCGGGTTGGCGCTTGAGCAGCTCCATGGCGGTGGCCAGGCCGACGATGCCGCCGCCGATAATGCAAAAGTCATGAATCATTGCAGGGGTACCTAGGCTGTACATTTCAGTCTGCTTATCAGGTTGTCAGACTAATGTTTTTGTTAAAAAAATGGCGTGTCCAAGGACACGCTTCACACAGGTTGCATCAGTTCGTGGTCGGCAATTCCAGTTGCAGGCGCTGCGCTGCGGCACGCAGGTGCGCCTCGGCACTGGCAGCAGCGCGCTGGGCGTCGCCGTCGGCGATGGCCTGGTAGAGCTGTTGATGTTCTTCGGTTGCATCGGCCGAGCCGGTGGCAAAGCGCGACGCCGAGTTCTCCCACGCGGTTTTACGCGCACTGGCCAACTGGCTCCTGAGGAAGTCATGGAAGGCCACGAAGTAGTCATTCTTGCTGGCGTCGGCAATGGCGCGGTGGAATTCCACATCGGCCAGGGCTGCGGCTTCAAAGTCGTCGCGGTTGTCCTGCATGGCCTGCAACGCGCTTTTCATGCGCTGCAGGTCGGCGCTGTCGCGGCGCTGGGCGGCAATCGAAGCGGCCTGGGTTTCGATCCACAGGCGCACTTCGAACATCTGCGCCAGGTCAGGTCGTCGCCCGTTGGGCTGCGGAAACCGAAACACCGTGCCCGCAGGGGTCTGCGAAATAAACGAACCCAGACCACGGCGAGCGGTGAGCACACCGTCGGCCTTGAGCTGGGCAATGGCTTCACGCACCACGGAGCGGCTGACGTTGAGCTGTTCGGCCAATTGCTGTTCGGTCGGCAGGCGCGACTCCGGGGCCAGTTGGCCGGATTCGATTTCTGCGCGAATGGCGCTGACAACCCGTACGACAAGCGAATCGGGGCGCTGGAGCTCAAGCATGGGAAAACCTTGGTGATCAGGTTGTCAGACAATAGTCGTTACGATTTTAGCTTGTCAATATTTGTCTGCTTCGCGCTGCTCGGCCTTTGCGCACGTTTCCAGGCGATCAGTGCGGCTATCAGCAGCAAACCTGCTGCCATGGCGAAGGTGGCGTGCAAACCGGCAGCCACCGCCTGGGGCGCGGCGTGGCTGACATCCGGGGTGGCGCGGGCGAACACCGCGCCGAGGGCCGATGCGCCGAAAATCAGGCCCAGGTTGCGCGACAGATTCAGCAGGCCGGACACCGTGCCTCGGCGTGTCGCCTGTACATCGCTCATCACCGCCGTGTTGTTGGCCGCCTGGAACAGGCTGTAGCCGGCCGTCAACACAATCAGCGCCGCGAGATAAACGCCAAGCCCGGACGCCTGCGACAGCAACAAGGCCCCGCACAGCATCACGCCCAATCCCATGAGCGTCAGGCGCTGGCTGCCGAGGCGATCAGTCAGGTAACCCGCCGGTACACCGGTAACCGCCGCGACCGCGGGCCCAACGCCCATGGCCAAGCCCATCCAGGCGGGATCGAGGCCCAGGCCACGGGACAGGTAGAACGGGCCTACCACAAACGTGGCCATGATCACTGCCGACACCAGGGCACTCATGGCCAAGCCGGCGCGCAACGGCGCATCGCGCAGGGGCGCCCAGAATGTATCGCCTGGCCAAGCGTCGCGGCGGTCAGCATCCACCGGCAAATAACGGTAGGCGAGGGCGGCAGCCACGCCCGCCAAGGGCAGGCCGATCAGAAACAGCGCGCGCCAACTCCACAGGCTGAGCAATACCCCGCCGACACTCGGCCCCATGGCCGTGCCGAGTGCCGACATGGTGCCGAGCAAGCCCATGACTCGGCCGGTATTTGCTTTCGTGACGGTGTCACCCACCATGCCCAGGGTCATCGCCATCATGATCGCCGCGCCCAGGCCCTGGAATGCCCGTGCGCCGATCAGCCAGGGCAGGGTTGGCGCGATGCCACACCCGGCGCAGGCCAGGGCAAACACCAGCAACCCGGCCAGCAGCAAGCGCCGGCGCCCCAGACGGTCGCCCAGACGCCCCGCGCTGACAATCACGGCGGTGATGGCCAGCAGGTAGGCCAGCACCACCCACTGCACGGCATGAAACGAGGCCCCGAAGGCGTGCGCCAGGCTGGGCAGGCCGACATTGGCGATGCTGGTGCCCAGGGCGGCCAGCAACATGGACAGCGACAAGGCGACCAGGCCGCCGCGTGTGGAAGTTTGCATGCGCGTTTCCTTGAGTGAATGCACCTGTCACAAATCTACGGCGTCGCCTAACATGGCGGAAGACGCATGGGTTGCAGGTTATAGCTGCGTCCAACGCCTGATAAGGAGCCCACATGCCCGACCTCAATTTACTCATCACCCTGGACGTGCTGCTTGCCGAAGGCAGCGTCGCTCGCGCCGCCCAGCGCTTGCGCCTGAGCCCTTCGGCCATGAGCCGGGCCTTGGCGCGTTTGCGCGCGGCCACGGGCGATCCGTTGCTGGTGCGTGCGGGGCGCGGCCTGGTGCCGACGCCCCGGGCGTTGCAACTGCGCGAGCAGGTCAGCCAATTGGTGCAGGACGCCCACGCCGTATTGCGCCCCGCGCACACCCTGGATTTGGGTGAAGTGGTACGCACCTTCACCTTGCGCACCAGTGAGGAGTTCGTCGAACGCTTCGGCCCTGCATTGCTCGCGCGTATCGCCCAGGACGCCCCAGGGGTGCGCTTGCGTTTCGTGCACAAGAGCGACAAGCACAGTGCGTTGCTGCGCGACGGTGGTGTCGACCTGGAAACCGGTGTGGTCGATGTCGGCGCCAGCCCCGAGGTGCTGACCCAGGCGCTGTTTCGTGACCGCCTGGTGGGCGTGGTGCGCGCGGGCCATCCTCTGAGTCGCGGCCCTTTGAGCGCAGCGCGTTTCGCCCAGGGACAACACGTCTATGTGTCGCGGCGCGGGCAGGACCGTGGCCAGATCGACGATGCCCTTGAGGCGCAAGGTCTGGTTCGGCAGGTCAGCATCGTGGTCGCCGGTTTCAACACGGCCATCGCCCTGGCGCGGGGCACCGACCTGATCGCCAGCGTGCCTGAGCGCTATATCAGCGTGCCGCCTCGAGGCTTGCACTGCTTTGAGCTGCCGGTGACGTTGCCGCCGTTTACCGTGGCGATGCTGTGGCACCCGCGACAGGACGCCGACCTGGCCCATCGCTGGCTGCGCACCTGTTTGCGCGAGGTGTGCGGGCCATGAGCGGCCCGCAACAGGTACAATCGCCGCTGCCTTGACGCGAAACCCCAGGAATTTGCATGTTCAGCCTTACCCGCTACACCACACCGTGCCCCGAACCGATCAACAGCCAGATCCTGCAGATGGTGGTGGACAACCTCACCGACATCAGCAGCGTGGCGCTGGCACCGAGCAACCTGCTCTACAACATCTACCAGTACGCCATCGGGTTTGAGGTACACCTGTACCTTGAGGCGTTGAATGGCGAAAAGGGCGTTGCGGTGGAGTTGGTCGTGGCGATGGAAGACGACGCAGTGGTGGGCTTTTGCCTGTATCTGCCGGTGAAGGATGATCCGCACGCCTGTGGCATCGCGTTTATGGCGGTGCAGGCCGGCTTTCGTCGCCAGGGTGTGGCGCGCAGCATGCTGGACGAGGTGTTGGCGCGTTATCCCCACGCCGAACTGGCCTGTGCGGTAGAGAAGGTTGCGGTGTTCGAAGCCTTGGGGTTCCAGGTGCGCGGTGCGCGTGGCACCCAGGTTGTGATGAACACCCGCAACTACGGCACCGATGGGCTGATGGGGGTTTTGGATGTGGCCTCGATCTACAGTTCGCTGGAAGTGCGGCAGATCCACACCTACCTGCTGCAAAAACACGGCAAGCGCGCCATGGTCGACGCAGAGAAACAGCGCGATCGGCACCTGGACCAGTTGACGCGCAAGGCGCAACTGTTCGTCCAGGGCCGTCTGCCTACGGCCTGACGCGCCTGACCATCCCGAGGATAGTCTCCAGCAGCTCCTGCTGAGCTTCCTCGCGGCTGATCTCGCCATTGGCCGCCGCGTGGGACAGCGCTTCCGCCGCGCCGAGCATGGCGCGCAGGCCGGCCTGGGAAATGCTGCCGCCGTGGGTGAAGGGCGACAGCGCGTCCCGGCACTTATCGAGGAAGATCGCCTCGTATTCACGCTTGGACGCTTCCAACTCCGGCGAACCGCTCAAGGCGGCAACCACGCCGGGGATTTCCCGACCTTGCAACAGCACACAGTCGACATACGACGAGGCGATGACCCACGCGCGGTCCTCAAGGGTCGCGTTGCTGGTAGCGATGGCATTGGCAAATACCTGGTCCTGGCGCGCGTCGAAGTCTGCATACAGCGCGGCCAGCAACCCCGCACGCGTCGCGAAGTGGTCGTACACCACCGGCTTGGTGACGCCCGCCAACTCGGCCAGGCGGCCCAGGGTCAGGGCGTCGGTGCCTTCGTCACGCACCAATTGCCAGGCCACGTCGAGTAACTGACGCAGGCGATCTTCACGGGACAAACGACGACGTGGGGCAGGGGATTCACTGCTTGACATGCTTATATACCAAAAGTAACTTATTCGACGTAACTTACTAAAAGTAGATTAAGCCGAAACGGAGTCAAAGTCATGCACGCATTGATCGTTGTTGCTCATCACGACCCGCAATCCCTCACTCATAGTGTGGCCGCCGAGGTGGGGGCGGGCTTGAGCGCCTCTGGCCACACCTTCGAAATAGCCGACCTTGCCGCTGAAGGGTTCGACCCACGCTACAGCGCCGCCGACCATCGGGTGCACCGTACACGCGCCACGCCGCCAGCCGACGTGTTGGCCGAACAGGCCCGCATAGACCGCGCCGACGCGCTGGTGCTGGCGTTCCCTATTTACTGGTGGTCGATGCCGGCGTTGCTCAAGGGCTGGGTCGACCGCGTATTCGTCAATGGCTGGGCGATTGATTACGGCCCCGATACACCGGTGCAGAAGAAACTAAGGCATGTGCAGGTGCATCTGCTGGCCCTGGGTGGGGCCGATGAAAGTGCCTTTGAGCGACACGGTTATGCCAAGGCCATGAACACCCAGATCGACTACGGCATCTTTGATTATTGCGGGGCGCGGGTACTCACCTCCGCGTTGTTGCTGGACTCGGAAAGTGGCACCGCCCAGGTGCATTTGCACAAGGCCCGAGCTGTGGGGCAGGGGTTGTTCCAGCGAGAGGCAGTGGCGGGATAATTCAGACGTCGCGAAACAGGTCGTGGGCGTCCAGCAAGCGGTAGGCAATCTCTGGGTTTTTCTCCAGGCCACGGCGAATGGAAGCGGGGATCGACTGGCGGGTCTTGCGACACATGCCCGGCAGTTCGTCGATGACGATCTGGATCCCGCGCATGCTCTTGACCTCGGTATGCCCGGGCGCGATATGCACACGGATGCCCAGTTGCTCGTACATCCGCTGTTGCAGGTGTTCGAGGTCTTGCAGGCTCTTGAGGTTTTCCAGGCGCTCCAGCAGGATTTTTTCCTGCTGTCGCGTCAGTTGCAGAATGCGCAGGTCAGCGCCGGGCGCTTGCAGCAGTTGTTCACGGTTGCAGACACAGGCGCCGGGTGGGCAGGGTTGGCGAAGGGTCATTGACGCTCCCGGCAGAGTTGTAGGAGCGAGCTTGCTCGCGAAAAACGTCAACGATAACGCGTGTTTCCTGAAGCAACGCGGAACCTGTGCGTTTTTCGCGAGCAAGCTCGCTCCTACAGGTTTGTGTGTCAGTCGTTTAGGTGAACGCCCAGGCTGGCCAGGGCTTTCCAGTAGTCAGGGTAGGTCTTGGCCACGCAGTCCGGGTCTTGAATGCGAATGCCCGAGACTTTAAGCCCGGCGAGGGCAAAGCACATGGCGATGCGATGGCCGGCGTGGGTGTCGATCAGTGC
>NZ_WKCD01000294.1:0-6790 GCF_021606625.1 Pseudomonas sp. PA-4-8C | reverse complement strand
CCCACAGTTGGATCGCGGTGCGTCAGTTAGATCAGCGTCGGCTGCCAGGCCGTCGCGGGAGCAAGCTCCCTCGCCACAGGTTTAGCGTCGTACCGAAGTTGTGTAGATACCTATGCTGCGATGAGGCCATCGGCCCCACTGAAACTCTAAAGAATCACCGCCCCAATCAACCCACACACCACCCCCACCAGCATGGTCAACCCGGCCACCGTCACCAGCACCCGCGCATCGAAATCCTTGCGCAGCATCAACAGCGACGGCAGGCTCACGCTCGGCAGGGTCATCAGCAAGGCCACGGCCGGGCCGGTGCCCATGCCCAGGGCCATCATGGTTTGTACGATGGGAATCTCTGCCGCTGTCGGAATCACAAACAGCGTGCCCACAATCGCCAGCGGCACCAGCCACACCAGGCTGTCGGCCATCGCCCCGTCCACATGAGGGAACAGCCAAACCCGTGCCGCGCCGAGGATCAGCACCGCCAGGATATACACCGGGATAGTGCTCCAGAACAGCTGCCACAGCGTGCGTAACCAGCGGCTCAGGAACGGTTGCGACTCCACCGTGCTGACGTCGGCAACGGCTTCCAGTGCGGCTTCCGGCACTTGGTCCGGGCGCGCAATGCGCTGTGCCACCAGGGACACGCCCACCACCAGCACAATCCCCGCCACCAGCCGCAACGCGGTGAAACCCCAGCCCAGCACAAAGCCCATGAACACCAGGGTGGCCGGGTTCAATACCGGGTTGGCAATCCAGAACGCCAGTGCCGCGCCGACCGACACCTGCTGGCGGCGCATGCCCGCCGCCACCGGGGCCGCGCAGCAACTGCACATCATCCCCGGCAGGGCGAACAGCCCACCGCGCAGGGTCGAGCCCAGCCCGGCGCGGCCAAACAGGCGCAGCAGCCAGTCGCGGGGGATCAACACTTGCAGTAACGAGCCGAGGATCACCGCCAGTACGGCGGCTTTCCAGATGGCCAGGAAATACACCTGGGCATAGGCGAGAGCTGCCTCCAGGGGCGAGCTTTGCTGGTCATTGAGAATCGAGGCGCCAATGCTGTGGTTATCGGCCGCTACAAACGCCTTGAGGTAGTAGGGCGACCACTTCACATAGTAGAGGCCGATGCAGGCCACCAACAGAAATAGGGCAGGTTTGCACCAGAACGCCCAGCCGCGGCTGGGCTGGGTGGAAGCGAGGTTGGGCATGGAGAGGGTCCGCAGGTGAGTCGTAGCCCGGCATCATACGCCCCTGCGGCCCAAGCTTCAGATATCTGCGCTGACCTGGGTCGGGTCCGGGCAGTTTTCCCCTCCGTTATTCAGCCCTTGCTTGTAGTTGCGGCTGAGCAGCGAGGCCTTGCCGTTGTGCCAGGTCAATGTCAGCACATACAGGGAGTCGTAGTCATTCCCAGACCAATCATCGGTAATGGTGTGCTTTTCGCCGGCCGCTTCGCTGGCGACTTTGTTGATCAGTTCTGGCAAATAACCATGGGACCAGGCCGTATAGATCGTCGCGTTGCGGTACTTGTCCTCGACCAGTTCTTCGGCCAGGGCACTGGTGTCATTCGCTGAAAATTCGATGTTCACCGGCAGGCCAAGCTTGATCGCGCTGGGGCTGATGGTGATCAAGGGGCGAATGTAGCTGTAGGAGTTATCCAGTTCGCCTTCCTCGACGTTGCGTGTCGGGTTGGCAGCGAACACATAGTTGGCTTTGCCGAACTTTTCCGGCAACAGGGTCGCCAGGTTCATGGCGCGGTTCAGGCCCTGGCAATTGAGTTGGCCCAGGCCACCGGCGGGTTTTTCACCATGGCGCAGGAATACCAGGGTTTGCACGCCATCGACCGGTTGCGCACGGCTTTCACGGGCGTCCAGGGCGGTGACGATAGCAGCGCTGACCAGCAGCAGCGGCAATACCATATAGGAATAACGTTTGAGTTGTGGCACAAGGCGCAGAGGCTTGATCTTCATGATAGGTTCGAGTCTTCGTGCGTCGGGTTAAGGCGGACAAGCCCGGCCCCAGTGACGCATCAGCGTCCTGCGGTGTTCCCTGTCGATAGAGCAAAGCGCCTCCTTTCATTCTCCGGGCGCTCTTTAAGAGTGCATTCGGGCGCTTTGGTTCGCCCACGCGGGATTCTAGCCGGCAAATGTTGCGCAACGATGACCCATGCACGACGGCAGGCAGATGACTATCATGGGGACTTTCCGTCCAGGGGGTTCTCGATGAACGCACTCGCCGCTTTCCCGATCAACAGCAAATGGCCCGCCCAGCACCCGGAACGCCTGCAGCTGTATTCGTTGCCCACGCCCAACGGCGTCAAGGTGTCGATCATGCTCGAAGAGCTGGGCCTGCCTTATGAGGCGCACAAGGTCAGCTTCGACACCCAGGACCAGTTGTCACCCGAGTTCCTGTCCCTGAACCCCAACAACAAGATCCCCGCGATCATCGACCCCAACGGCCCGAGCGGGCAGCCGCTGGCGCTGTTCGAATCCGGTGCGATCCTTATCTACCTGGCAGAAAAAACCAGCCAGTTGCTTTCCGAAGACCCGGCCACGCGCTATGAAACCCTGCAATGGTTGATGTTCCAGATGGGCGGCATCGGCCCGATGTTTGGCCAACTGGGGTTCTTCAACAAATTCGCCGGCAAGGCGTATGAAGACAAACGCCCGCGTGACCGCTACGCCGCCGAATCGCGGCGCTTGCTGGGCGTGCTGGAAAAGCGCCTGTTGGGCCGCACCTGGATCATGGGCGACGAGTACAGCATCGCCGACATTGCGATCTTTCCGTGGGTTCGCAACCTGATTGGGTTCTACGAGTCCGGTGACCTGGTGGGCATTACCGATTTCCCTAACGTACTGCGGGCGTTGGACGGTTTTGTCGCACGTCCGGCGGTGATCCGTGGCCTGAACATTCCGAGCTGAAGCATGCCGACTTTCGATTTTCAACAACTGGATGTCTTCAGCAGCGTGCCGCTTAAAGGCAACCCGTTAGCCGTGGTGCTGGGTGCCGATAGCCTCACCGACCAGCAGATGGCGGACTTCGCCAATTGGACCAACCTCAGCGAAACCACGTTTTTACTGACGCCGCGCGACCCTCGTGCTGACTATCGGGTAAGAATCTTCACCACCCTCAAGGAGCTGCCGTTCGCTGGGCACCCGACCTTGGGCAGTTGCCACGCCTGGTTGCAGGCTGGCGGTGTGCCACGCGGGGAGGAGATTATCCAGGAGTGCGAAATCGGCTTGGTGCGTATTCGCCGTCAGGGCGATGAACTGGCGTTTATCGCGCCGCCATTGCTGCGTGCCGGCCCGGTGGAGGCGCCGTTGCTGGAGCGCGTGCGCCTGGCATTAGGCTTGGCGCCCGAGGCTATCTTGCGCAGCCAGTGGGTCGACAATGGTGCCGGTTGGCTGGCGGTGATGCTGGCTGAGCGTGATGCCGTGCTGGACCTGCGCCCAGACTACGCGCAGCTGCAAGGGTTGGCCGTAGGGGTGATCGCCTCCTGTGACCCCACGCGTGACGCGGTGGACGCGCAATTTGAAGTGCGCGCTTTTGTCGCTGGCGATGGCGCCGCCGAAGACCCGGCCACCGGCAGCTTGAATGCCGGCGTGGCCCAATGGCTCCTCGCTGAAGGCCTGGCGCCCAACCGTTACGTGGTCAGCCAAGGCACGGCGATAGGGCGAGCGGGGCGTATTTATATCGAGCGCCAGGGCGATGAAATCTGGGTGGGCGGCGCCGTGGCGTTGTGCATCGAAGGGCGTCTACAGCTGTAGATCAATGAATTGTTACGCGCCTGGCAATACACTATTGGCCCCTCGGCGTTTGTGTTGCCAGGACTTGGGGGCATAAGCTTTCGCCCCAAAGTGTTCAGCCATTTTTCAGGATTGCCATGACCAGCCAGTTTCCCCAAGCCCGCCCACGTCGCCTGCGCCGCTCCCCGGAGCTGCGTGGTCTGTTCCAGGAAAGCGAGTTCACCCTCAACGACCTGGTATTGCCGATTTTTGTCGAAGAAGAAATCGACGATTTCGTGCCCATCACCAGCATGCCGGGTGTGTTGCGCATTCCTGAGAAAAAACTCGCCGGTGAGATCGAGCGTTACGCTCGCGCCGGCATCAAGTCGGTGATGACCTTCGGCGTGTCCCACCACCTCGACGCCAGCGGCAGCGACACCTGGAAAGAACGTGGCCTGGTTTCGCGCATGTCCTCGATCATCAAGGACGCCGTGCCGGAAATGATCGTGATGTCCGACACCTGTTTCTGCGAATACACCGACCACGGCCACTGCGGCGTGATGCACGGCGCCCATGTCGACAACGACGCGACCCTGGTCAACCTCGGCAAACAAGCCGTGGCCGCCGCCCGCGCCGGCGCCGACGTGATCGCTCCGTCCGCCGCGATGGACGGCCAGGTCCAGGCCATCCGCCGCGCCCTGGATGACGCCGGCTTCACCCACATCCCAATCATGGCCTACTCCACCAAATTCGCCTCGGCCCTCTACGGCCCCTTCCGCGAAGCCGGCGGCAGCGCGCTCAAGGGCGACCGCAAAAGCTACCAGATGAACCCAATGAACCGCCGCGAAGCCGTGCGCGAATCGCTGCTGGACGAACAGGAAGGCGCCGACGCGTTGATGGTCAAGCCTGCCGGGGCCTACCTCGACATCATCCGCGACATCCGCGAAGCCTCGCGCCTGCCGGTGGCGGCGTACCAGGTGAGCGGTGAGTACGCGATGATCAAGTTCGGCGCACAGGCTGGGGCGATTGATGAGGACCGGGTGGTGCGCGAGACGTTGGGGTCGATCAAGCGGGCGGGGGCGGATTTGATATTTACGTATTTTGCGATGGATTTGGCGTTGGCGGGGATTTAAGGGCGTCGCTGAACCTGTGGCGAGCGAGCTTGCTCGCGTGGGGCTGCCTAGCAGCCCCCGTAGCTGGTTACATCGATGTAGCTGAATGAGATCGGCGTACTGATGGATTTTATTTTTTAAGTAAATGCGTGTCGAATTTTTCCACTATATGGTGGAGCCATAACGGCCCTGATGCCCATTCATTTGGGTAGTAATAGAAACAGTACTGTTTGTGCAGCAAGTTTTCTTGGAACTCTGATTCGTTTGTGTAGGAGTCAATCAATTCTAGAATCTCATTCCTTACGGTGCAGATCACGTCTGTGGACGAGTCCATTAGAAAACTATCAATGACGTCGTCGGCGCAGGCGTGATCCTCTACCCAGTCTTGATTAAAGTAGGCGCCAAAAAATTGCTGAAGCTCAGTTAATGGTATGTTCATTTTTCTATTGGGTATCCTGTAAGTAAAAGGTAGCCATTTGGCATTTTTGGTTTTTTTATTAAAACCAGAATAAATTTATATACGGGGACTGACTCTGTGCTACCTCTTATAACGCTCAATCCCAAAGGGCTGCTCGAGTGTTCTCTAATGATATGCTTGTCTTTTTTTCCTTTGAGAAATTTGGATATTTCGTGATGATGTGTGGATAAGCTTTCAGTAACGAGCGCTTCTGCTTCCTCTAAAGTTTTGAATGTGGACGCTGCTGGTATATTCGGTTCCCATTCAAGCCTTTCAGCTAACTGAATATCTGTCTGTCCTATATGTTTTTTGATTAAGTGCCCACCAGATTTTTCGTGTGCAACTAGTACGCCGCTGGATAATTTTTTTGTGTGGACTAAATCGAATTTTGAGCCAGGGCATACTCCAATCTTACAGCTTAGTCCCAGCGGGTCTACCCAACCTGTCGGATTGGGCACATACCGGTACCCATTGATCCCCCCCGCCAACTTCACCGGGTCCGGAGTCAGATAGCGACCAATATCCGGATTGTAGTAGCGATGGCGGTTGTAGTGCAGGCCGCTTTCCTGATCGAAATACTGACCCTGAAACCGCAGTGGGTTGTCGATTTTGCCTACGTCGAGCCGGGCGATCTGGCCGTAGGCGCGGTAGTGGGCGGACCAGACGATTTCGCCGTCGGGGCTGGTCAGTTCCTGTGGGGTGCCGAGGTGGTCGAGTTGGTAGTGGTAGGGCGTTGTGGCGTGTGGGCCGAAGCCTTCCAGTAGCGCCAGTGGTCGGAAGCTGTCGGGTTCGTAGAGGTAACTGCGATGACGCTCTGCATGGTGCTCGGCAATCAGCTTGTCGCCTTGCCAGAAAAACTCGGTGGTCTTGCCGTCCACGGTTTTGCTGATGCGCCGCCCAAATGGGTCGTAGCGATAGCTGGCGGTTTGGCCGTTCGGCTTTGTGATGCTGATTAACCGATGCTGGCAGTCGTAGCGGTATTCGGTGACGAGTTGCTGGCCCTTGCCACGCCGTTCGCGGATGAGGTTGCCGAAGGCGTCGTAGTCGTAATGGCGGTCGCCCTGGATTATCAGGCGGTTGGCCGCAACGATGTCGGGGCCGGGGCGGTCTTGCATCAGCAGGTTGCCGGCCGGGTTGTGGCCGAAGCGTTCCTGCACGTCTTGGGAGTGGTCGGCGCGGGTCAGGCGGGCGAGGGGGTCGTAGTGGTAAAGGTGTTCGCCTTTGCGGGTGTCGAGCAGGCGGGTGAGGTTGCCGCTTTTGTCGTAGTCGTATTGGCGTTGGTAGAGGTGGTTCTGTTGCTGAGTGACCGCCTGGGCGTGTAGGCGGTGGTGGTCGTCGTAGTGGTAGTGGCTGAGCAGTTGGCCTTGCTGGCGCTGATGTTCGCGGCCGCTGTTGAATAGATGTGAGGTGAGCACTTCTCCGTTGAGTTCGACGGTGGCGAGGTGGCCGCCTTTGTCGTGGTTGAAGGTGATGCGGTTATTGTCTGGCAGGCACAGGTGTTGAAG
>NZ_WKCD01000293.1:0-6861 GCF_021606625.1 Pseudomonas sp. PA-4-8C | reverse complement strand
GCCGAAAGGATCTGGGTGCGTTATGAGGCGTTGACGGCGCAACGTCAATGAGATCAGGTGGCACGCCTCGCATGCAGGCCACCACCCCGGCTATAATCACCGCCACCTTTTGCCGCCATCCGAGTCTAGCCCGCCCATGTATACTCTGGCCCGCCAGCTGTTGTTCAAACTCTCCCCGGAAACCTCCCACGATCTGTCCCTGGACCTGATCGGTGCCGGTGGCCGCCTGGGGCTCAATGGCCTGGTATGCAAGGCACCGGCGAAAGTGCCGGTGTCGGTGATGGGGTTGAACTTCCCCAACCCGGTCGGGCTGGCAGCCGGCCTGGACAAGAACGGCGCGGCCATCGACGGGTTTGCGCAGTTGGGTTTCGGCTTTGTCGAAATCGGCACCGTAACGCCGCGGCCGCAACCGGGCAACCCCAAGCCGCGCATTTTCCGCCTGCCGGAAGCGGAGGCGATCATCAATCGCATGGGCTTCAACAACCTCGGGGTCGACCATCTGCTGTCGCGGGTTCAGGCGGCGAAGTACACCGGCATCCTGGGTATCAACATTGGCAAGAACTTTGACACGCCGGTGGAGCGTGCGGTGGATGACTACCTGATTTGCCTGGACAAGGTCTATGCCCACGCCAGCTATGTCACCGTCAACGTCAGCTCGCCCAACACCCCGGGCCTGCGCAGCCTGCAATTTGGTGATTCCCTCAAGCAACTGCTCGAAGCCTTGCGCCAGCGCCAGGAAGACTTGGCCGTGCGTCATGGCAAGCGTGTGCCGCTGGCTATCAAGATAGCGCCGGACATGAGCGATGAAGAAACCGTACTGGTGGCCCAGGCCCTGGTGGATTCAGGGATGGATGCGGTGATTGCGACCAACACCACCCTCAGCCGCGTGGGCGTCGAAGGCCTGGCTCATGGTGACGAGGCGGGCGGCCTGTCGGGCGCACCGGTGCGTGACAAGAGCACCCATATCGTCAAGGTGCTGGCGGCCGAGTTGGCTGGGCGTTTGCCGATCATCGCGGTGGGCGGTATCACCGAAGGCAAGCATGCGGCTGAGAAGATCGCGGCCGGCGCCAGCCTGGTGCAGTTGTACTCCGGCTTCATCTACAAAGGCCCGGCATTGATTCGCCAGTCGGTGGATGCCATCGCTGCCTTGCGCTGAGCAGGCAATAAAAAGGGCTCCATGAAGGAGCCCCTGGGCCGAAGCCCGCCGCCCGGATGGGGCGCGCGTGGTTAAGTCGTTACAGATTCAAAGATGTGTGTGTCGCAATTAAATCCCCTGATTAGCCGACGGCGTGAAGTTCGTTGAGTCTGTGGATGCCCGCAGTGCCAGTCATACCGTCCCAGTTGTCGCCGCGTCCTTCTCGCCAGCCGTTGATCCAGGCTTGGCGTACCGACGGTAGAGTAAATGGGCAAAGCTCACGGGATTTTCCATGAACGCCATATTGATATCCGCGTAAAAATGCTCTTTCCAACGGATCACGCTTAAGTCTTCTCATAGGGTGTTTCCCTCACTTGTTGACTGTCTAGATATCCTTCGGCCTTGTCCAAGGCCGGGCAGAGTTTTTCTGCCGTTGGTGGGCTCGCTGCCGGCGTGGCGAGCCAATGTGTTGGCACCGTTACGGCGCCAACCTGTGTTGAGTTCTAACCAATAGGTCACATGTATTCAATGATCGTTTTGTCATAAGCACGTAACGATAACGATGCTATAGCCATAAGCTGGGCTGGTTATTCGCCCCTTTTATAGGGCAAAGCCAGCTATGATGTGCCCTGCAAAGAGGAATGGTTTAATTCCTTAGTGAGAATGCCCGCCTGTTGCAGTCGGTTATTATTCGACGAAGGGTCGGAATATTTCTTTTTGTTGCGCAACATTCTTCTTCTGCCTCGCCCATAAAGGCTCAAGAGCCCGCCAGACGGGGTGGAACGGCACATTCGTGCCACGCGAGCACTCTTCGAGAAAAGTGCTTGATTGAAAACCGAACCGGCGATGCGTCGCCTGTTCACTTATTGCTGAAAAGCCTGGAATGCCCCATGTCGGACCGTTTTGAACTCTTCCTCACCTGCCCCAAGGGCCTCGAAGGCCTGCTGATCGAGGAAGCCGTCGGGCTTGGCCTTGAGGAAGCCCGCGAGCACACCTCGGCCGTGCGCGGCATGGCCGACATGGAAACCGCCTACCGCTTGTGCCTCTGGTCGCGCCTGGCCAACCGTGTGTTGCTGGTGCTCAAGCGCTTCCCGATGAAGGACGCCGAGGATCTTTACCACGGCGTGCTGGACATCGAATGGGCTGACCACATGGTCCCCGACGGTACCCTCGCGGTGGAGTTCAGCGGCCATGGCTCGGGCATCGACAACACCCACTTCGGCGCGCTGAAGGTCAAGGATGCGATCGTCGACAAACTGCGCACCCCGACCGGCGAACGTCCGTCCATCGACAAGATCAACCCTGACCTGCGCATTCACCTGCGCCTGGACCGTGGCGAAGCCATCCTGTCCCTGGACCTCTCCGGCCACAGCCTGCACCAGCGCGGCTACCGCCTGCAGCAGGGCGCGGCACCCCTGAAGGAAAACCTGGCGGCGGCGATCCTGATCCGCGCCGGCTGGCCGCGTATTGTAGCCGAAGGCGGCGCACTCACAGACCCGATGTGCGGTGTGGGTACCTTCCTGGTCGAGGGCGCGATGATCGCCGCCGACATGGCCCCCAACCTCAACCGTGAACTCTGGGGTTTCACCACCTGGCTGGGCCACGTCCCGGCGCTGTGGAAAAAACTGCACGCAGAAGCCACTGAGCGTGCCGCCATCGGCATGAACAAGCCGCCGTTGTGGGTACGTGGCTACGAAGCCGACCCGCGCCTGATCCAGCCCGCACGCAACAACATCGAACGCGCCGGCCTGAGCCACTGGATCAAGGTGTACCAGGGCGAAGTGGGCACGTTCGAGCCGCGCCCGGATCAGAATCAGAAAGGTTTGGTGATCTGCAACCCACCCTACGGTGAGCGCCTGGGTGACGAAGCCAGCCTGTTGTATCTCTATCAGAACCTCGGCGAACGCTTGCGCCAAGCCTGTATGGGCTGGGAAGCCGCAGTGTTCACCGGCGCGCCGGACCTGGGCAAGCGCATGGGTATCCGTAGCCACAAACAGTATTCGTTCTGGAACGGCGCATTGCCGTGCAAATTGTTGCTGATCAAGGTCAACCCGGATCAGTTCGTCACCGGCGAACGCCGCACTCCTGAACAGCGCCAGGCCGAACGTGAGCAAGCGGCCTACGATCAGGCCCCGAGCGAGCCGGCAGAGCGTCAGTACAACAAGAACGGCAACCCGATCAAGCCCGCCCCGGCCCCCGTGGTGGAGCAGGCGCGCTTGAGCGAAGGCGGGCAGATGTTTGCCAACCGCCTGCAGAAGAACCTCAAGCTGTTGGGCAAATGGGCCAAGCGCGAAGGCGTGGATTGCTACCGTGTGTATGACGCCGACATGCCTGAGTACTCCATGGCCATCGACCTGTACCACGATTGGGTGCACGTGCAGGAGTACGCCGCGCCTAAATCCATCGACCCGGAAAAAGCCTCGGCCCGCATGTTCGATGCCCTGGCGGCCATTCCCCAGGCACTGAACGTCGACAAGAGCCGTGTGGTGGTCAAGCGTCGTGAGCGTCAGAGCGGCACCAAGCAATACGAGCGTCAGAGTGCCCAAGGTAAATTCACCGAGGTCAGTGAAGGCGGCGTGAAGTTGCTGGTCAACCTTACCGATTACCTGGACACCGGCCTGTTCCTCGACCACCGCCCGATGCGCATGCGCATCCAGAAGGAAGCGGCGGGCAAGCGTTTCCTCAACTTGTATTGCTACACCGCCACCGCGAGTGTGCATGCCGCCAAGGGCGGTGCGCGCAGCACCACCAGCGTCGACCTGTCCAAGACCTACCTGGACTGGGCGCGTCGCAACTTCTCCCTCAACGGTTTTTCCGACAAGAACCGCCTGGAACAGGGTGACGTGATGGCGTGGCTGGAAGCGAGCCGCGATGAATTCGACATGATCTTCATCGACCCGCCGACCTTCTCCAACTCCAAGCGCATGGAAGGCATCTTCGACGTGCAGCGTGACCATGTGCAGTTGCTCGACCTGGCCATGGCGCGCCTGGCGCCGGGTGGCGTGTTGTACTTCTCCAACAACTTCCGCAAGTTCCAGCTGGAAGACAACCTCAGCGAACGCTATGCGGTCGAGGAAATCAGCGACAAGACCATCGACCCGGATTTTGCGCGCAATGCCAAGATCCACCGCGCCTGGAAAATCACCGCACGCTGATTTCCACCTGTAGGAGCGAGCTTGCTCGCGAAAAACGTCAACGATAACGCGGATATCCTGGATGAACGCGGTGCCTGTGAGTGTTTCGCGAGCAAGCTCGCTCCTACGGTAAACCTCTGTGGTGAGAGAGCTTGCTCCCTCGCCACAATAAGTCCGTTGACGGTTTTGCACTGGTCAAACCCCTGACCGATGGCTATAACTTAAGCCCTAGCCAAAGTGACACCCCCGCACACTGGCGCTGTGAGTGTTGCCTATGCCGATGCAAGTCGTTCGCCCGAAAATCCTTGGTTTTATCAGTGAGCAGGCATCGGCTTGGCTGGTGGCATTGGTGGTGTTATTGATCGGTAGCGCGCTGACGGTGGTCGTCGCGTGGGCGGCATCCGACTTATATCAGCAACAGGTGCGCCAGCGGTTCCAGTTGCTGGTCAACGAGCGCTACACCCGCATCCAGGAACGTTTTGAAGACCAGGAGCAACGCCTGGGCAGCTTGCAGCGCTTTTTCGTCAATTCCGGCGAGGTGTCTCGCGCCGAGTTCGACGGTTTCGCCAAACCGCTGTTGTTGCATGCCCGTGCCTATGCCTGGGCCCCACGGGTATTTCGCACGCAGCGCAACCTGTTTGAGCAGGACATTTCTCGCCAGCGCGGCATTCCCTTCAGTATCCGCGAACTGAATACTGCAGGTGAGTTGGCACCAGCGGCCGAACGCGATGAATATGTACCGGTGCTGTACAGCCAGACGCAAAGTCTGCTGGGCTCGCCGCTGGGCTTTGATCTGCTGGCCCAACCCCTGCGTCGCTCAGCCCTGGAGCGTGCGCAAGAAAGCGGCCAGCTGGCAGTGTCGCAACCCATGCAGTTGGTGGGGGTGGAACCCGCATATGCCGCAGGCGTGTTGTTGGTGGCGCCCGTGAGCAAACTCGCTGGTGCCGAGCCCTACGGTTATGTGATGGCGGTGATCAGCATGCGTCAGCTGGTAGCCGAGGGGTTGCCCAGGCCCAACCGGGACAACCTGGTGATGCAGATCGTAGACACCTCCGACACCCAGCAACGGGTGTTGTATGCCTCCAGCAACACCTTGGGCAGCAGCGGCTTGACGGCTGCGCGCCGCCTCACCCTGGGCGATCATGTCTACGCCCTGAGCCTGAGCGCCAGCGAAGTGTTCGACAGGGCCAACCATTCTTCGATGCACACCATTCTGGCGATGGGCGTGTTGCTCAGCGCCTTGCTCAGTGCGCTGCTTTACATGCTGGTGAGCCAGCGCCAGCGCGCACTGAAACTGGTGGAGCAACGCACCGTACAATTGCGCGCCCGTGAGCAGGAGTTGCGTGGCGCCCATGGGCAATTGCGCAGCGTGCTGAATGCGGCGACTCAAGTGGCGATCATTGCCACGGACCTGCGCGGGGTGATCAACACCTTCAATGCCGGTGCCGAGCAGATGCTGGGCTTTACGGCCGAGGAGGTGCTGGGGCATATGACCTTGGACCGTCTGCACGTAGCCATGGAACTCGACGCCCGCGCTGAGCCGTTGAGCAGGGCGCTGGGCAAGCGCATCCCCGCGAGCCAGGCGATGCTGGTGGAGAGCCCGGACAGTCAACATGAAGGACGTGAGTGGACGCTGGTGCGCAAGGACGGCAGCCAACTGACGGTCAACATGTTGCCGACCGTGCTCTTGGATGACCATGGCCTGTGGGTCGGGCACCTGGCGATTTACCTGGATGTCACCGAGCAAAAGCGCGCCTATGAGGCCCTTGCTGTACGCGACCGCCTGCTGAAAAAACTCAGCGCCCACGTGCCGGGTGGGATCTTCCAGTTCACCCTGGAGCCCCAGGACACCTGGCGTTTCATCTATGCCAGCGAAGGCATGCGCGATATCTATGAAATCGAACTGGGCATGCTGCAGCAGGATGCGGGCAAAGTGCTGGAGCGCATTCACCCCTTGGACCTGGAGCGCGTGCGTGCGTCGATACGCCTTTCTGCGTTGCAACTGAGCCATTGGCGCGAAGAGTACCGCGTGCAATTACCCCAACGAGGCCTGCGCTGGATTCGCGGCGAAGCGACGCCGGAAGAGTTGCCGGGAGGCGGTACGCTTTGGCACGGTTATGTGTCGGATATTTCTGATCTCAAACGGGTCGAGGAAGAACTGCGTGCGCTGTCCATCACCGACTCTCTGACAGGGATCTATAACCGCCGCTATTTCCAGGATCGCCTCAAGGGCGAAATGCTCCGGCTCAACCGTATGTCTGGCGCGCTGTCGTTGATCATGCTCGATATCGACCACTTCAAGCGCATCAACGATCAGCACGGCCATGCCGTGGGCGACGGCGTGCTGCAGGAGTTGTGCAAGCGTATCGGCCAACGCTTGCGCCGCACCGATGTGTTTTGCCGGATCGGCGGGGGAGCTGTCTCTTATATACACCTCCGAGCCCACGAGACTGTCGCTGGCATTTCGTATGCCGTCTTCTGCTTGATAAAAAAATTCAATCTCCTCATCCTTCTCATTCCCCTCCTCCCAGCTCTTATCGTATTGTGCTGTCTCTGTCACTGCATCTTCCCTCCCTTCCTTCCTTTTCTTTT
>NZ_WKCD01000292.1:0-6910 GCF_021606625.1 Pseudomonas sp. PA-4-8C | reverse complement strand
CATCGTAACTGCCGGTAGCACCGCGAATTGCATTCGCCGCCTTGGTGGCTTTGTTTCGAAGAAACTGAAGGCCCTTACCAGCCAGCCGCGCCCCCCCGATAGCCGCATCACCCAACCCACCCAACGGGTTAAGTGCGCTGAAAGTCGCCATGCCGATGACCTTGGCCGCGCGCGCCCCTTTGCTGACGGCGGAGGCCGTGGTGCCGGCAATCTTGATCATTTTCCCGGCAGTGGACATCCCTGCGGTCACGAACCCGAACAGGTCCATGTCCAAGTGACTCAGACCCTCGAAGACTTTGCCCTTGCGAAAACAATTGATAGCCGAATAAAACGGCACCAGTTCTAAAATGAAGTTGCTGATCGCATTGGCCCGTTTCTCATTCTTATCGTGGTAAGTGAGGCCCCGTGCCTGCTCCAGGATGGCCTCATCATCAAAATTGGTATGTTCCACAAACGCATCTGCGATGAGTTGACTACGAGCGCCATTGAAGCTGTCAGGTACGGCTTTGTCCGTCGGGGGCTGTTCCTTGCGAAGCGAGCTGCCACCTTTTGAAGGACTGAAGGCTATGGTTTCGCATTTTACGTTGCCATTTCTTGTCGTCTTGGGCTCTGCTCTATTGGGGAGAAAGCTTCGAATCGACCCCTCTTTGAAGCTGATTTCATAATCAGTCGCCTTGCCACCGCGTTCTACGCGTACTAACAACGGTTCTTCTTTGGGGTGAAGCGTGTTACCCCAGATCGGAATGAGTTCTGTGCTCAGGGTCGTGGATTGATTATAAAAAAATGAAAGTTTGCCTAATTCGAAATTCTTTCTATCTTCCAGCGGCAGTTGGGAGATCAAGTGCCTTATGGCAGTGTTCATCGCGACTTTCTTTTCATTGATGGCGGCCTTGAATTCCTGGTTGAACGACTCAAGCACGCCAAACGTGGAGATGGCATTCAACTTATCCAAAGGAATACGCGAATCACTGCTGCTGTAGCGAACCGGCCCTTTCAAGTCCATCATCACGATGTCCCTGAGCGAGTGCGGCCCGACCGGGCCGGGTTCATAGAAGACATCTCCCCAGGGCCTGCGCTTCTGATACGACACGTGAATCAATCTTTTATCGTAGAGCGCTTCCAGGCCGGGAAAGCGCTCTTTGAGTACGGTGTCGGCTTTCAGCGCACGGGAGGGCAGTTCTTTTTCAAAAACTTGAGTCGCCGAGGTCATCGACGCCGTGCGCGCCTCGAATTCACTCAGCAGGGCAGCCAGTTCTTCAGCGCTGTAGAGGTGATCGGCTTTTTTGACTAGTACGCCCTGCACAACGCCCCAGTCGATCAGGGCTTCACGTTGCGCATCGTGAGTGACTGAGCGGTCGGCCAGGCCGGCGCTCTCGGCCTCGAGCATGACTTCTGCGAAGGTCATGCTCGCGACCCGGCCGGGAGTCTGGGCTTCAATTGTCGTTGCGGCAACGGCCAGGTTGACCCACGCCGGGCTTCCATAGGTCACGGTTGAGGGGATGTCCTTGATCAGGAATACCGGTGCGCGGGATGCCAGCAATAAATAAGCGGCGACGCCGGCCAGATCGGGGCTGGTCTTGCCGTTGGCTACCAAATGTTTGCCCAACGCTTGCACCACCTTGTCAGCGGTTTGGTTCCAGTGATCTTCGTGGGCCAGATCGAAGCCGGCTGTCAGGTTGCGATTGGCCTCAGTGATGGACTCGGGGTCCAGTTGCAGGGTCATGGCAGCCAGGAGGTGGTCCATGGCGCTGCTATCCGTGGCGACGTGTTGCATACCTTCCTGCAGGCTCTTGCCCAGTTGCTGCGCCGCGGGGGAACTCACCAGTGCGTTCAGGGTTTTGACCGGATCGCCCAAGACGTCGGGCGCCAGGGTGGTTTGCTCGCGTAAATACGCCAGCAACGAACCAGGGGTTTGCTTGACGGTTGGCTGATCCGGCGCGGTGGCGTAATTGAGAGCCAGGTTGTGCAAGCGCTGCTGGTCATCGGCACTCATCGGCACGGGCCAGCCCAATGCGCCCTCCAGGTTGCCCAGCGGATGGATTTGCGCACGGTCGAGCACCGCCACCGAGAGGCCAGATATGCCGAAGTGACTGTTGGGTAGCGGCAGCCCCAGGCTTTTTATAAAAGATTCAAGCGTGGTGCGAGCCCCCATCACGGCGCGAGCCGCTGAGTCCGGATGAACCTCCATCGAGGTGGCCTTGAGCGCTGCCAATACGTCATGGGCGGACGCGTCCTTGCCCAAGCGCTCGGCGATCCCGACCAAGGCATCACCGAGCGTGTTCAAATTCTGACGGTTGCCCAGTTGCTCGTTGAGATCAAGGTTGCTGACGTCGGGAGTGCCCGGGACTTCGGGAGATTGCGGGGGCGTGAGCGGCGTGTGTGGGAGTTTGATGATGGGGGGTGGCTTGGGTAAATGTGCAAGGATATCAGGCTGGAAACTGTGCAATATCTTCGTCATACAAAGTACCTGGTTCGCAAAGAGAATTTATGTGTGCCTGCGACCGCTCCGTGGTCCAAACACGTATCGATGTGTGGGAAGAGGTTCTGGCGAGGTTCCGAACCCAACTCGTAACACTGTATGAGACTCACCTTCGACGCCCGGGCCCGACAGGCAGGCGAACCGACCCAGGGCCGCCTGGACGCGCGTGTTTAGAAGGGGGAGCGTCTGACTACGCACAACGCGACGACGCCCCCGATTTGCGATGGTGAGATCTGTTTCAAGATAGTGAGGGGCTGCCAAACTCCGTCCAGAGTCAGCGCGACAGGCCCAAGCGGTCGGAAGGTTTTGCTTGCCAATCAACGCACAAACATAGCTTTTAGCCCGGTTATTCGGGCAAACTTGCGGTTTTTCCGCATTTGGCCAAGGCATGCCCATGACACCCGCGTCGTCCGTCGATGAAAAAAGCTTCCGTACTCTGCTGAGCCGAAACGTGGCCTTGCCCTTGGGCGTGGGCGTGCTCAGCGCGGTGTTTTTCGTCTGCCTGATTACCTATTTGCTTTCGGTTATCCAGTGGGTGGAGCACACCGACCGCGTCATTAACAACCTCAATGAGACGTCCAAACTGACGGTTGACCTGGAAACAGGTATGCGCGGCTTCCTGATCACCGGTGACGAGCATTTCCTTGACCCGTACGAAGTGGCCAAGCCGCGGATCATTGCAGACCTGCGCAATCTGCAAGACCTGGTAGCCGACAACCCGCAGCAGGTCGACCGACTCAAGCGCTTGGAAACCTTGCAAACCGAATGGAACAACTACGCGCAGTCGATGATTGAGCTGCAGCGTAACAGCGGCGATTACCGAGGCGCTGTCAAGGCGGGCCGGGGCAAGCGGCTCACTGACGAGATCCGCAAGGAATACGAAGACGCGGTGGCGATGGAGCAGCAGTTCCGTATCACCCGTAACGCAGAAGTCACCCGTACGACGGTGATCAGTGTCACGTTGTACCTGGTGTTTGTACTGGGGTTGAGTGGTTTTCTTGCCTACATCGGCAGAAAGAATTTAATTTCACTTTCAAAGAGTTACAGTGCAAACCTCGCGTCACAGCAGAAGATTGCACGGCGCCTTGAGCAAACCGCTTGGCTGCGCAATGGCCAGACCGAACTGGCCGAGCAAGTGCTGGGCCAACTGACCCTGAACATGCTGGGGCGTAATATCCTGCAGTTCTTTGCCCAGTACATGGGCTCGGCCGTCGCGGCGCTGTACGTGCGCGAAGAACACGGCGGCCTCAAGCGCGTGGCCACCTATGGCTTCTCCCGCGAGCAGGAACAGCAGGAACAGTCGATCTATAGCGACGAAGGCATTGTCGGGCAGGCCGCCCAGCGCGATCGCCTGATTCGCCTGGACGATGTGCCGGTGGATTACTTCAAGGTCAGCTCGGGACTGGGCGAGGGCGCCACCCGCAGCGTATTGGTGGTACCCACCAGCGATGACGACCGCGTCAACGGCGTGGTCGAGCTGGGTTTCCTGCGCCCGCTGGATGAGCGTGATGTTGAACTGCTGGAACTGATCGCCGGCAATATCGGCACCTCTATCGAAGCCGCGCGCTATCGCCAGCGCTTGCAGGAAGTGCTGGCCGAGACCCAGCAGCTCAACGAAGAACTGCAAGTGCAGCAGGAAGAACTCAAGACCGCCAACGAAGAGTTGGAAGAGCAGTCGCGCATCCTCAAGGAATCCCAGGCCCACCTGGAAACCCAGCAGGCTGAGCTGGAGCAGACCAACGAGCAACTGGCCGAACAGACCCAGACCCTGGCCGAACAGCGCGACGCCATGGACCGCAAGAACATCGAGCTGAACCAGGCCCAACTGGAGTTGGAAGACCGCGCCGATGAGCTGCAGCGTTCCAGCAAGTACAAGTCCGAATTCCTCGCCAACATGTCCCACGAGCTGCGCACACCGCTGAACAGCTCGCTGATCCTGGCCAAACTGCTGGCGGATAACCCCCAGGAAAACCTCAGCGCCGAGCAAGTCAAGTTTGCCGAGTCGATCTATTCAGCCGGCAATGACTTGCTCAACCTGATCAACGACATCCTGGATATTTCCAAGGTCGAAGCCGGCAAGTTGGAAGTGCGCCCGGAAAATGCCAGTGTCGAGCGCCTGGTGGATGGCCTGCGCGGCATGTTCGAGCCGCTGGCAATGGACCGCAAACTGGGCTTCCAGGTGGACGTGCAGCAAGGCTCGCCAACCCTGCTGTTTACCGATCGCCAGCGTCTGGAGCAGATTCTCAAGAACCTGTTGTCCAACGCCATCAAGTTCACTGAACAGGGCGAGGTCAGCCTGTCGGTGTCGCGCGCGCCGGGGGAGGGCATTGCCTTTACGGTGCGCGATTCCGGCATTGGTATCGCCCCGGATCAACAAGAAAGCATCTTCGAAGCCTTCCGCCAGGCCGATGGCACCACCAATCGCCGTTACGGCGGTACGGGCCTGGGCTTGTCGATCTCCCGTGACCTGGCCACCTTGCTGGGCGGCTATATCAGCGTGACCAGCGAGCCGGGCAAAGGCAGTATTTTCACGCTGGTGTTGCCGGAACGATATGTTGAACGCGACGAGGACGCGGCGCCCATCGAGGCCCCGCGCCAAGTGGTGGTCGCGCCAGCGCCCGCGCCCGTCAAGGTGTCGCCGCTGCCGGTGGCCGACGCCAAGCTGATCCCACGCTTTGCCGACGACCGCGAAAAGGCGCCGTTCAGCACCCGTTGCATCCTGGTGGTGGAAGACGAGCCGAATTTTGCGCGCATTCTGTTCGACCTCGCCCACGAGCTGGGTTACCACTGCCTGGTCGCCCACGGTGCCGACGAGGGCTACAGCCTTGCCGAGCAGTACATCCCCGACGCCATCCTGCTGGACATGCGCTTGCCCGACCATTCAGGGCTGACCGTGCTGCAGCGCCTCAAGGAACACGCCAACACGCGCCACATCCCGGTGCACGTGATTTCCGTGGAAGACCGCGTCGAAGCCGCCATGCACATGGGCGCCATCGGTTATGCAGTCAAGCCCACCACCCGCGAAGAGCTCAAGGACGTGTTCGCTCGCCTTGAAGCCAAGTTGACCCAGAAGGTCAAGCGCATCCTGCTGGTGGAAGACGATGACCTGCAGCGCGACAGTATTGCCCGCCTGATCGGCGACGATGACATCGAGATCACCGCCGTAGGCTTTGCCCAGGAGGCCCTCGACCTGCTGCGCACCACTATCTACGACTGCATGATCATCGACCTCAAGCTGCCGGACATGCTCGGCAACGAGCTGCTCAAGCGCATGGCCACCGAGGATATCTGCTCGTTCCCGCCGGTGATCGTCTATACCGGGCGCAACCTGACCCGGGACGAAGAGGCCGAACTGCGCAAGTATTCACGCTCGATCATCATCAAGGGCGCGCGCTCGCCCGAGCGCCTGCTGGATGAAGTGACGCTATTTCTGCACAAAGTCGAATCGCAGTTGTCCCATGACCGTCAGAAGATGCTCAAGACCGCCCGCAGCCGCGACAAGGTCTTTGAAGGGCGCAAAATCCTATTGGTGGACGACGATGTACGCAATATCTTCGCCCTGACCAGCGCCCTGGAGCACAAAGGCGCCGTGGTGGTGATCGGGCGTAACGGCCAGGAAGCCATCGACAGACTCAATGAAGTGGACGATATCGACCTGGTGCTGATGGACGTAATGATGCCGGAGATGGACGGTTACGAAGCCACCGCTTTGATCCGCCAGGACCCACGCTGGAAAAAACTGCCAATCATTGCCGTGACGGCCAAGGCCATGAAGGACGATCAGGAACGTTGCCTGGCAGCAGGCTCAAACGATTACCTGGCCAAGCCGATTGACCTGGACCGCCTGTTCTCACTGATTCGCGTATGGCTACCGAAGATGGAACGCATTTAAGTGGAGCAGTGTTTCTTGGATACCAGCAGCGATATTGAGCTGCGCCTGTTGATCGAGGCGATTTACCTCAAGTACAGCTATGACTTTCGTGATTACTCGGGCGCGTCGGTCAAACGCCGTGTGGCCCATGCCTTGCGTCAGTTCGACTGCGCGACCATCTCCGCACTGCAAGAGCGCGTGTTGCACGACCCGGCCGCGTTCATGCAGTTGCTGCAGTTCTTGACCATCCCGGTGAGCGAAATGTTTCGCGACCCGTCGCACTTCCTGGCGATTCGCCAGGAAGTGGTGCCGTTGCTCAAGACCTACCCGTCGATCAAGATCTGGATCGCTGGCTGCAGCACGGGTGAGGAGGTGTATTCCATGGCCATCTTGCTGCGTGAAGAGGGCCTGCTGGAACGCACCATCATCTACGCCACCGACATCAACCCGGCGTCGCTGGAAAAAGCCAAGCAGGGCATCTTTTCCCTGGAGAACGTGCGCGCTTATACCGCCAATTATCAGCAGGCCGGCGGGCAACGTTCATTTGCCGACTACTACAC
>NZ_WKCD01000291.1:0-6922 GCF_021606625.1 Pseudomonas sp. PA-4-8C | reverse complement strand
GGTCAACTCCAGGCTAAGACTGCCGTTGGGGCTCCTTATAGCGATAATCCGCGGACGGGTAAAAAAGATTTTTTCAATCGTCTGATCACAAAAACCAATGATCGCTCAATCGTCGGAGGTTTTGTCCTTGTATTCGCACAAGTCTTCGATACGGCAGCTCCCACAGCGCGGCTTGCGGGCCTGGCAAACGTAGCGTCCGTGCAGGATCAGCCAATGATGGGAGTCGAGCAAATAGGGCTTGGGCACGAACTTCATCAACTGCTTTTCTACCTCAACCACATTCTTGCCCCGTGCAATGCCGGTTCGGTTGCTGACGCGGAAAATGTGCGTGTCCACCGCCATGGTCAACTGCCGGAATGCCGTATTGAGCACCACGTTCGCCGTTTTGCGGCCCACGCCTGGCAAGGCTTCCAGGGCTTCGCGGGTTTGTGGCACCTCCCCCCCATGCAGCTCCAACAGCAGGCGGCATGTTTCGATCACATTCTTGGCCTTGCTGTTATACAGGCCGATGGTCTTGATGTATTCGGACAGGCCTTCCACACCCAGGGCGTAAATCGCGGCGGGTGTATTGGCCACGGGGTACAACTTCGCCGTGGCCTTGTTGACGCCAACGTCCGTGGATTGAGCCGAGAGGATCACCGCAATCAGTAACTCGAACGGTGAGGAGTAGGCCAATTCGGTTTTCGGTTCCGGATTGTCTTCGTGAAACCTGCGGAAAATTTCCAGGCGTTTTGCGGCATTCATAGGGGCAGGCGTTTCCTTGCAGGCGGTCGGCGTGATGTTAGCAATACACAGTGCAGTGGGTCAGCCGTTGGCCTCGGCATCCTGCAGCGTTTGCTCGGCGGCGTTCAATGCGGCTTTCAAGGTTGCGATTTCATGCGCATCAGCTTGCTGATCCTGAGCCTTTTTCAACGCAGCCCGGCGCATGGCCAACTGGATCTTTGCGCGCTTGAACTCGGTGCTTTTAGCGGCCGTCTTTGGTGGCTGCGGTGAGCTGTTGGCCTCCAGTGCGGCAAGCGCCTGCTCGGATGCCTCGAATTGTCGCTGCAGCATAATCAATTGCGACTGTTGCTCAAAGGTCGGCGGATGCCCAAACGCTTTCAAGGATTTGTGCAACTGCGCGCGACTCATGGCGACGCTGCTTTTGGCCTGCTTGATCGCGGCGTCCTGAGCAGCCTGAGGGTGATCGACCGGTGCCACCTCCATCGGCGCTGTGCGCTTGGCTCTTGCCAGGCGTTCGGCGAGCTTGCAAGCCTCTTCACGTTGCAGGCGGGCGTTACGTTGTTCGAAGCGCCGCCGCGCCCGGTTGCGTTTGAAGTCGCGTGCACGCCGTTCATCATCGTTGCTGGCCAAGTCACCGACGATAGGCAGAACGTCAGCAAGCGGACGCATCTCGATACAGTCGACAGGGCAGGGCGCAACACACAGGTCACAACCGGTGCACTCGTCGACAATCACGGTGTGCATCAGCTTGGCGGCACCCACAATGGCATCCACCGGGCAGGCCTGGATGCATTTGGTACAACCGATGCATTCGGCCTCGCGGATATAGGCGACTTGCGCAGGCGCATCGCCACGGCTCGTGTCCAGGTCCAGTACCGGCAGGCGCAGCAGTTGTGCAAGCCCGACGATGGTTTCCTGCCCGCCGGGCGGGCACTTGTTGATGGCTTCGCCTTTAGCGATGCCTTCTGCGTAAGGTTTGCAACCCGGGTGCCCGCACTTGCCGCATTGAGTCTGCGGCAGCAGCGCGTCGATACGTTGAATGAGGTTCATGCTGTGATCATAGCGTTGACGCCCGGCCCAGGGAGAAGGGCAAGCTGAGAGGCCCCGCCGTAGCAACAGCGGGGCATTTTTCAGAGGTTACTTGATGCGTTGGCCCGGCTTCGCGCCGCTGTCCGGGCTCAGCAGGTAGATTTCTTCGCCGCCAGGGCCGGCCGCCATCACCATGCCTTCGGAAATGCCGAACTTCATTTTCCGTGGCTTGAGGTTGGCGATCATCATGGTCAGGCGACCATCGAGCTTGGACGGGTCCGGGTAAGCGCTCTTGATGCCAGAAAACACGTTGCGCTGTTCGTCGCCGATATCCAGCGTCAGGCGCAGCAGCTTGTCGGCGCCTTCCACGGCTTCGGCCTTGATGATCAGCGCCACGCGCAAATCCACGGCGGCAAAGGCGTCGAAATCGATTTCCGGGGAAATCGGGTCCTTGGCCAGCTCGCCATTGCCCGCCGGCGCGGATTGGCCGGTATCGGTCTGGCTGGCGACCAGGTCTTCTTTCGAAGCGTCGGTCATGGCCTGGACTTTCACCGGGTCAATACGGGTCATCAAGGGCTTGAACGCGTTCAACTGATGATTACCGAGCAAGGTGGTGTGATCGTTCCAGCTCAACGGCGCCACATTGAGGAACGCCTCGGCATCGGCGGCCAGCAACGGCAGCACCGGCTTGAGGAAGATCACCAACTGACGGAACAGGTTGACCCCGGTGGCGCAGATAGCCTGGACTTCAGCTTCCTTGCCTTCCTGCTTGTTCAGGGACCAAGGCGCCTTGTCGGCGATCCAGGCGTTGGCGCGGTCGGCCAGGCCCATGATCTCGCGCATGGCGCGGGCAAAGTCGCGGGCTTCATAAGCGTCGGCGATGCTCGGTGTGGCGGCCAGGAAGGCGTCGGTCAACTCCGGTGCGGCGTTCTCGGCTACCAGTACACCGGCGTTGCCCTTGTGGATAAACCCGGCACAACGGCTGGCGATGTTGACGACTTTGCCCACCAGGTCCGAGTTGACCTTCTGTACGAAGTCTTCCAGGTTCAGGTCCAGGTCGTCCACACCACGGCCCAGCTTGGACGCGTAGTAATAGCGCAGGTATTCCGGCGACAGGTGGTCCAGGTAGGTGCGCGCCTTGATAAAGGTGCCACGGGACTTGGACATTTTCTGGCCGTTGACCGTCAGGTAGCCGTGCACTGCGATGCCGGTCGGCTTGCGGTAGCCCGAGCCTTCAAGCATTGCCGGCCAGAACAGCGCGTGGAAGTTGACGATGTCCTTGCCGATGAAGTGGTACAGCTCGGCGGTGGAGTCCTTGCCCCAGAACGCGTCGAAGTCCAACTCCGGGGTGCGATCGCACAGGTTCTTGAAGCTGGCCATGTAGCCGATCGGCGCGTCCAGCCACACATAGAAGTACTTGCCCGGCTCGCCCGGAATTTCGAAGCCGAAGTACGGCGCGTCGCGGGAGATGTCCCACTGCTGCAGGCCACTGTCGAGCCATTCGGAGAGTTTGTTGGCCACGGCGTCCTGTAAGGTGCCGCTGCGCGTCCAGGTTTGCAGCATTTGCTGGAAATCCGGCAGCTTGAAGAAGAAGTGCTGCGAGTCCTTGAGCACCGGAGTGGCGCCGGAGATCGCTGACTTGGGATCCTTCAAGTCGGTCGGTGCGTAGGTCGCGCCGCATTTTTCGCAGTTGTCGCCGTACTGGTCTTCGGTGCCGCATTTCGGGCAGGTGCCCTTGATGAAACGGTCGGCCAGGAACATTTTCTTTTCCGGGTCGAAATACTGGGTCACCGAACGTTGGTCGATGTGCCCGGCTTCCTTCAACCGCAGGTAGATCTGGCTCGACAGCTCGCGGTTTTCGTCGGAGTGGGTCGAGTGGAAATTGTCGAAGTCCACCAGGAACTCGGCAAAGTCGGCGCTGTGTTCAGCCTGCACATTGGCGATCAGTTGTTCCGGGGTGATGCCTTCCTTTTCGGCGCGCAACATGATGGCCGAACCGTGGGCGTCGTCCGCGCAGACATAAATGCATTGATTGCCGCGATGCTTCTGGAAGCGCACCCACATATCGGTCTGGATGTACTCAAGCATATGGCCAAGATGGATCGAACCATTGGCATAGGGCAGGGCGCTGGTGACGAGGATCTTGCGTGGCTCGGACATGGGGCTCGGCTACTTGATGAAACGGAGGTCGGCCACTATAAAGCGCCGGGAAATTTATTTCACCCCGTGACGCTGTTTCAGAATCTTCCACGCCTTCGAAAGCATGCCGTTCAGCGGCTGGAACGGTTAGGATAGCCGCCTGTTTCAGTCAGTCTTTTTTCGGGAGTAGCCCATGAGCGCCGTCAATCGCGCAGCGGTGGAAGCCGTTCTTCGCCAGTACACCGACCCTTATTTGAACCAGGACCCGGTCAGTGCCGGCTGTGTGCGTGCCATCGAGGTCCAGGGCGACCAGGTGTCGGTGCAGTTGCAACTGGGTTATGCCGCGGGTCTGTTCAAAAGCGGTTGGGCACAGATGCTGCAAATGGCCATCGAGGGCCTCGACGGTGTGGGTTCGGCCAAGGTCGACATCCAATGCGTGATCGCGCCGCACAAGGCCCAGGCGCAGATCCCGGGCCTGGCCAACGTCAAGAATGTGGTGGCGGTGGCGTCCGGCAAGGGCGGCGTGGGTAAATCCACCACCGCGGCCAACCTGGCCCTGGCCCTGGCGCGGGAAGGTGCGCGCGTGGGCATTCTCGATGCCGACATCTACGGGCCGAGCCAGGGCGTGATGTTCGGCATCGCCGAAGGCACACGGCCGAAGGTCAAGGATCAGAAATGGTTTGTGCCCATCGAGTCGCTGGGTGTGGAAGTGATGTCCATGGCGTTTCTCACCGATGACAACACGCCGATGGTCTGGCGCGGGCCGATGGTCTCCGGCGCGTTGCTGCAATTGGTCACACAAACAGCGTGGGGTGACCTCGACTACCTGGTGATCGACATGCCGCCAGGCACCGGTGACATCCAGTTGACCCTGGCGCAGAAAGTGCCGGTGGCCGGTGCGGTGATCGTCACCACGCCCCAGGACCTGGCGTTGCTGGACGCCAGGAAAGGTGTGGAGATGTTCCGCAAGGTCAACATCCCGGTGCTGGGCGTGGTGGAAAACATGGCGGTGCATATCTGTTCCAACTGCGGGCATGCCGAGCATCTGTTCGGTGAGGGCGGGGGCGAGAAGCTCGCTACTCAGTATGGCGTTGAACTGCTGGCATCGTTGCCATTGGCGATGGAGATTCGTGAGCAGGCCGATGGTGGCAAACCTACCGTCGCGGCCGAGGCTGATGGGCAGATTGCGATGATCTATCAGGAGTTGGCCCGTCATGTCGGTGCGCGGATTGTCTTGCAGGAAGCGACGGCACCGGCGATGCCGACCATTACCGTGAGCGACGATTGATTAGGCTGTAACGGATACGCGAAAAGCCTGACGACCCGTGGTGCTCTCGGGTTTTTCGCGAGCGAGCTCGCTCCTACAGGTGGGGTGTGAATAGGGCTTGTTGCTACTTTGCGTAATGCGCGTGTAAGCATTCGCTTACTTTTTCGTAAGTGTTTGGTTTTTTTGGCTGTTGCGTACGTCTTGAAATGACGAAGCTATTATCTATCTTATTGAAAGATAACGATTATTTTCGCGAGTGAGAGCGGTAGAGTTTGTCAGACCGCTGAGGGCATCGCGTTGAACTTCCCTCGGAACGCTCTAACATCAGCCCTGTGTCCACGGATTGGCACAGCCATCAAGGAACGATGGTTTGAAGGAACGTCGCAGGATGCGATTCATCAGGATGATGAAAAGGAATACAGGGACTAGGGAAAAAATGTGGGCGGGTCATACCGCCCCTTTTTTTGCCTGTAGAAAAGTGAATGCAGGCACCCGAACGCAAAAAAGGCCCTCAAGGGGCCTTTTTTTGTTGGGCAGCGGCGCTTTAGCGCTCTAGTTGCTCAATTTTGTTGGGCTTGCCATCCCATTCAGCGGCATCCGGCATCGGATCTTTGCGCTCGGTGATGTTTGGCCACACTTCGGCCAGCTCGACGTTCAATTGAATGAATTGCTCCATGCCCGCAGGCACTTCGTCCTCGGAGAAAATCGCGACGGCCGGGCATTCTGGTTCACACAGGGCGCAGTCGATGCACTCATCCGGGTGGATAACCAGGAAATTCGGGCCTTCGTAGAAGCAGTCCACCGGACAGACTTCTACGCAGTCGGTGTACTTGCACTTGATGCAGTTGTCGGTGACGACGAAGGTCATTTCTAATTTTCTCCTCAGGCGGCGGCAGCGAAACCCCTTATGGTGGGGTTCGCGAGGTTTGAGAGCGATAGTCTGCGGACCAGGCTAAAAGCCCGCAGCATCCCAAACCGCGCGAGATTCTATCAGCTTGCAAGCGTCTGCGTTATATCCGAGTCTTCAGTGCATATAACATTTCGAGCGCTTTACGCGGCGTCAAGTCATCCAGATCAAGCTTTGCCAACTCATCCAGCACTGGATGGGGCAGGCTGGCGAACATATCGCTCTGGTGCGGCGCGGCGGGTTTCTTGCTGGCTTTGGCCGGGCTGGCGACCACCGTTTCATGGGGCAGGGCCGTGGTTTCCAGGCGGCTGAGGTGTTCGCGGGCACGGGTGATCACCTCGTTCGGCACACCGGCCAACTGCGCCACGGCCAGGCCGTAGCTCTGGCTCGCAGGCCCTGGCAGCACATGGTGCAGGAACACGATGCGCTCGTTGTGCTCGGTGGCATTGAGATGCACGTTGGCCACCAGCGGCTCGCTTTCCGGCAACACCGTCAGCTCGAAGTAGTGCGTGGCGAACAGCGTGTACGCACGCAAATGCGCCAAGCGTTCGGCCGCGGCCCAAGCCAGGGACAGGCCGTCGAAGGTGCTGGTACCGCGACCTACTTCGTCCATCAGCACCAGGCTGCGTTCGGTGGCGTTGTGCAGAATGTTGGCGGTTTCGCTCATTTCCACCATAAAGGTCGAACGGCCACCGGCCAGGTCATCGCTGGAGCCGATCCGCGTGAAAATGCGGTCCACCAGGGACAATTCGCAACTGGCTGCGGGTACGAAGCTGCCGATATGCGCCAACAGCACGATCAACGCGGTCTGGCGCATGTAGGTGGATTTACCACCCATGTTCGGACCGGTGATTACC
>NZ_WKCD01000290.1:0-6936 GCF_021606625.1 Pseudomonas sp. PA-4-8C | reverse complement strand
GAACATGCTCAAGCCAGCGATCAGCCACTGGCTCAGGTAACGGTGCGAGATGCGCCGGCCAATCAAGTACTGCAAGGCAATCACTAGCACGGCATTGGTGGTCAGCACCGCGCTGATCACCGTGTAGGTGTATTCGGCGGTCGTGGTGGTCACCAGGTACTGCGACAGGTAGGCCGTGAACTGGCCGAACACCACCGCGCTGAGTAAACCGCCGAGGGTGAAGCACACCAGGCGACGGTCCTGCAGCAAAACGCGGGCGACGGCGAGAAACGGCACCGGCTTTTGCGTGGTGTCCACAGTGGCCAAGTTACGGTCACCCCAGCGCCCATACAGCAGAAAAAAAACCAGCCCCAACAGCGCCGACAGAATAAACGGCAGGCTGATATCCAGCTTGGCCACCATCGCGCCAAAGAACGGCCCTACGGCATAGCCGATATTGGTGAGGGTGTACTTGATGGAAAACACTTCGCTGCGCGCGTCTTCGGGCAGCAGGCTGGCGAAGCCGGCTTTCACCGCAATATCGATGACGGCATAAGCCAGGTTGATCAGGATCAGGCAGCCATAGAACGCCCAGATATTCTGCGCCAGCACCGTGCCGATAAACCCCAGCACAAACACCAGGCTCAAGCCGAGCAACAGCCGATAGCTATTGATGCGGTCGACCAGGAAACCGCCGTAGACACTCAGTAGCGAACCGACGATCAGCGAACTGCCGATTACCAGGCCGACCTGGGTAATGTCCAAGGCGAAATGGCTGGTGAGGTAGATCACGAGGTAAGGAAAGGTGATGGCCTTGGCCAGCGTCAGCAGCAACGTGGCGCACAGCAACAGGTTCACGGTGCGGGGGTAGTTTCTTATGGTGGCAAGCATCCTGCTCTCGTTCTTCAAAGGTAACGCGACCATCGCGGTCGGTTACCTTAACGCAAGAAACATAAAACGAGCAGGTGCCCCCGCGGGATTATTTCTTGACTGGCGTAATCTCGAGGATGGTGCCGTTGGTGGTCTTGAGCAGGACGTACTTGTCGCCTACACGCGCCCACTGGCTTTCTTCTTCAGGCTGCTTGAGGCCGTGTTTTTTCCAATCGCTGATGGCCGACTCCTTGCGCATCAGGATATCCGGCGCACGGTCGCCCTCTTTCAAGTCGCGAGCGTTGATGTTTGAAGGTTGCACGGTTTCCTGAGGGGTATCGCCGGCCTGCACGACAGCGCTGACGGAGGAAAAGCTGGCAGCGACCAGCAGGCAAGCGGCTAAGGTTTTCGACTTCATGGGTGCTCCTTCAATTAATGGTGCGTACCCAGATTCCGACCGCGGCGGCGCGCAATCATTCAGCCTTGTTTCCTGTGGCCAGAGATTGCTCCCGCTGGGCTGCGCAGCAGCCCCAAAAAGCCACACCTCGCATCCACTGAACGTATGCGGTGAATGGGTTGGGGCCGCTTCGCTGCCCAGCGGGAGCAAGCTCCCTCGCCACAAGGGGTACGTCGTTATAGCCAGGCGGCGTCCCAGAGTGAGTAGTCGCCAACATGCTCGACCAGTCCGGCTCGCAGTGGGTTGGCGATGATGTAGCGAGCAGCCTTGATAAGGTCTTCATCGGCCCGCACCGCACGATCGTGATAGCCGTACTGCCAGAAAGCTCCGTGTGTACGACGAGCTCGGTTGATGGCCAGTGTGCTGCACGACTTCACTCGTTTCATCACCTCAGGCAGCGTCGCGTCTCGCAGTTCAAATAACCAGTGAAGGTGGTCCGGCATAATGACCCAGGCCAGCGAGTTGACCAGTCCAAGGTCATGGGCTCGTTTAAGCTCGGCAACCAATAGCCGCCCCAGGTAAAGATCGGCAAACACCGGGCGACGTTGATAAACCACGGCAGTTACCAAATAAGCTCGGCCAGGTTCTGAATAACGGCCACGTCGTAACAAATGAGAATTGGGTTTGTGAAGCAATCCTTTGCTCCCCTGAATGGTTGAATGGTCCATTCAACCTAGCAGGCACCTGAGATGTCCCTGCTCAATACAGTTTCCCCATATTTCCCAATCCTTTGTGGCGAGGGAGCTTGCTCCCGCTGGGCTGCGCAGCAGCCCCAAAAAGCCACACCGCGCATCCACTGAACGCATGCGGTGAACGGGTTGGGGCCGCTTCGCTGCCCAGCGGGAGCAAGCTCCCTCGCCACAAAAGTTTGTGCATAGGGTTTGCGAGCGTGAAAATAATCGTGTAATTTTTCATGAAATTATTCGATATAAATTTCATGACCCCTCAAGAAGAACTTGCCACCCTCGCGGCGCTGATCCACGACCTGCGCAAGCACAAGAAGCTCACCCTGGCGCAACTTGCGCAAAAAATCGAGCGGTCGGTGGGGTTTCTGTCCCAGGTCGAACGTGGCCTGTCGCGCCCGACCGTGGCCGACTTGACCGCCATCAGCCACGCCCTCGACGTGCCCACCACCTACTTCTACAGCCTGCCCAAACCCAAGGCAGTGGACTGGGTCACCCGCCCCAACGAGCGGCGCACGGTGTATTACGCCAATGGCATCACCGACATCCTGGTGTCGCCAAGTATGAACGGCGCGTTTTCGATGCTCGACAGCCTGTTGGCCCCCGGCGCCAACAGCGGCGAGCAAAGCATGAGCGACCGTGCCGAACAGGCCGGGTTTGTGCTCGAAGGCGAGCTGACCCTGTGGGTGGATAGCGAAGCCGAGCCGGTCACCCTCGGTCCCGGCGACAGCTTCCACCTCGCCAGTTTCGCTCACTGCCGCTACGCCAACCTGACCGACCTGCCCGCCCGCGTCTTGTGGGTTTACAACTAGGAGCTGCACCCGTGAAAAGCCAATCCTCCACGTTGCTGGCCGAAGTACGCAGCTTTCGCCAGAACCACCCCGACGTGCGCTATGTCGACCTGATCGCCCTGGATATTCCCGGGCATTTCTACGGCAAGCGCTACCCGGTGGAGATGCTTGAGAAAGTCGCAGCCGGCAGCCCGCTGAAGCTGCCGCAGAATGCGGTGCTGCTGGGGGCCCAGGGTGGGCTGTTCAAGATTGGCGACTACTGCTTCAACGATGGCGACCCGGACGCCAATCGCCGATTGGTGCCCGGCACGCTCAAACCAGTCACCTGGGAGTCGCAGCCATTGGGGCAAATGCTCATCACCTCGGACGGCACCCAAGCGCCCATCGAATTCGAACCCCGCGAAGTCCTGGCCAAAGTGCTGGAACGCTTGCAGCACCAGGGCATTCACCCCGTGGTGGCGTTTGAGCTGGAGTTCTACCTGTTCGATAAACAGCTGGAAAACGGCCTGCCGCAATTTGCCCGCGACCCGCTCAGCGGGGATGCCGACGACCAGCCCAACCTGCATATCGAACGGCTGTCGCGCTTTAGCGACGTGCTCGATGACATGGCGCAAACCGCCAAGGACCAAGGCCTCGACATCACGGTGATCACCGCCGAAATCGGCCCCGGCCAGTTCGAGATCAACTTCGGCCACTGCGACGACGGCCTGCGCGCCGCCGACTGGGCCGCCCTGTTCTGCCGCAGCACTCGTGGCGTGGCGCTCAAGCAGGGTTACCGCGCCAGCTTCATGGCCAAGCCCTACCTGCAATTTCCCGGCAGTGGCATGCATGTGCATGTGAGCCTTTACGACGCAGCGGGCAATAACTTGCTCGCGGCCCATCAGCAGCAGCCATTGCGCCACGCCGTAGCCGGTTGCCTGGAATTGCTGCCCCACTGCATGCCGATTTTCTCGCCCAACCACAATGCCTTCCGCCGCCTGGGCGGCACGGTCAACGCTGCGACGCGGGCGAGCTGGGGCTTTGAAGACCGCGATGCTTGTGTGCGCATCCCCGAGTCCGACCCGCGCAACCTGCGGATCGAGCACCGCCTGGCCAGCGCCGATGCCAACCCTTACCTGGTGCTGGCGGCGATCCTGGTGGGCCTGGAGCATGGCCTTGAGACCAAGCGTGAACCCATCGCACCACTGAACGAAGACCGCAACAGCGGCACCGATTTCCCGGTGGAAATGCTCGACGCCGTGCGTGCCATGCAGCAGCAACCGGTACTGCGCGACAAGCTGGGCGCGGAATTTGTCGACGTGTATTGCGAGAACAAACGCCAGGATCACTTGGCTTTCCAGCAAGAAATTCATGCGCGCGAATATCGCTGGTTTCTCTAAGGAGGCGCCGCGATGGCGGCATAAAAACCTTGATCTAAATCAAGCAAAGGCTCTAGCACGGGCCTTTCAGGCTTAAGAATTGTCGAACAATCCTGGCCTTTGCCGTTGAGATCCATTATCATCCGGCGCCTTCTCGCTACCCGCCGGGTAGCTGTTTCAATGTGTCACCCGAGGCGCCCATGTACCGTTTTTCGTTTCACCGCCCTTTGATTGCTATCAGTCTGGGGCTGGTTTCCCATTCCGTCAGCGCTGCACTGCAACCCCTAGCCGAAGCCCCACTGGCCAACGACACCGAATTGCACTGCCACTTCAACCGCGACGCCAGCACCGACTGCACCACCACCTACCGCTACACGATCCTCAAACCCAACGGCCGCGAAATGCTCTCGCGCATCGATTTCGATTACTCCGAAAGCGATACCTTTGAAGTGATCAGCGCCCAGTCCACCCAGCCTGGCGCCAAGCCGGTCGCCCTCGCCGCCACGCAAATCGATACCCGCAGCGCGCCCAACCCAGACCAGGGTTTCAGCCGCGATAAGCAAACCTCCCTGGCCTTCCCCAACCTGCGCGTGGGCACAAAGATCCGCTACACCGTACGCCACCACTATCCGGCCAAACCGCTGATGAGCCAGTTCCATTACGTGCTCAAGTTCGGCCCCGGCGCGGCCCGCCGTGATCGTTTCAAGGCGCGCTTTACCGCCGAACGCCCGCTCCAGTGGCGTAGTGAAATGTTCGACGCCTTCAAAGTGACCCCTTCGAGCAACGGCAAAACCCTGGACGTGGCGCTTAAAGCGCCGATCTACCTCAACTACATCAATGAATCCTCCGCCGCCGCGCTGCTGCGCGTTCCACGCCTGGAAGTGGGCAGCGCCGTGGACCGCCAGGCGTACTTCGGTGATTTTGCCCAGCGTTACAACCAGATCCTCGGCGCCAACCTGCCGGCGCAAGCCGCCGCCGCCGTGGCCGCCGCACGCAGCCTGGCGCCGGCTGAGCAAGTGGCCGCGCTGATGCAGCACATCAATGATCATTACCGCTACCTGGGCGACTGGCGCGCCAGCGAGCGTGGTTATGTGCCGTTCAGCCTGGTGGAAATCGAGCAGCACGGCTACGGCGACTGCAAGGACCTGGCGACCCTGCTGACGGCCATGCTCAAGGCCAGCGGCATCAAGGCAGAGACCGCGTGGGTCAGCCGTGGCGACGTGGTCGATGCCCTGCTGATTCCTGGCACACAGGCGCCCAACCACGCCATCGTGCGTGCCGAAGTGAATGGCCAGGTGTGGTGGCTTGACCCGACCAACCCGGTCTTCGCCCCTGGCCAGACCATGCCCGATATTCAGGACCGCTGGGTGTTGGTCAACGACGCCCAGGGCCAAGTGCGCGAAGAACACATCCCACTGGAACGCCCCGAAGTCTCGATACGCCTGGACAAACAGGTGCAGTACGGCAAAGAGGGAGATGGCGCGGTCAAGGCGACTATTACCTTCAGCCGCCTGCCGCTGATGCAACTGAGCGTCGCCGACCGCCAGCAAGGCACCACCGCCACCGACCAGAACATCTGCGCCAACTTCGGCAACGACATCAGCGACTGCCAGATCACCCGCGACCCCACCAGTTTTGTGGTACATGACGGCTACAGCGTCAGCGCCCGCATGAACGATCAGCGCGCCCTGGAAAAACTGGCCAATGACTATGTCTACACCGACCCGTCCTTGAAAGACCGCTGGGAAGGTTACGTCAACTATCGTCGCCAGGGGCAACAGGCCGACCTCTACCTGGGCAACCCCGAAACCTATGACTACACCTACAGCCTGGCAGGCGGGAAGATGGAAAAAGCCATCCCCGGCTGCAAGGTGCGCTCGCCCTGGTACGACCTCGACCTGGACGGAAAACTGGAAGACGGCTCACTGCGCTATCACTATCGCCTGAGCCAGAAAAAACGTTGGCTGACCCATGCCGAAGTCACCAGCGATGCGTTCGGCAAGATGATTGAAGAAGCTCGGGCCTGTGCCGAGCAGGTGCATCAGGTGGTGAAGCTCTAGACCATCCCTGACACAACACAGTCCAAATGTGGGAGCTGGCTTGCCTGCGAAGACGGCGGGTCAGCCTGCACATGAGTGGCTGATACATCGCCATCGCAGGCAAGCCAGCTCCCACTTTTTAATCCGTGTGTTGCATCAGCGGGACTCACCTAGCAACAAGCCCTGCTCCCGCGCGCACAACTCCACCACATAATCCCACAACACCCGCAACCGCACCGACTTGTGCAGCTCCCGACGCGAGCTGATCCAATAGCTGCGCTGAATGCCCTCTGCCGGCAGCAACGGCACCAACTCCCCATCCCCAGCCGCCATAAAACACGGCAACACCGCAATGCCCAACCCCGAACGCGCCGCCTGGTGTTGCGCAATTACACTGGTGCTGTGGAACACCACCTTGGGGTTACGGCAGAAGCTGTTGAGAAACTTCAGTTCCTGGCTGAACAGCAGGTCATCGACATAATCGATCCAGGCATGGGCAGCAAGGTCTTCACGCTTCTCGATAGGCGGGTTGCGCGCCAGATAGCCACGGCTGGCGTACAACGCCAGGCGATAATCAGTAAGTTTGCGCGTCACCAATTGATCGGCGCTGGGGCGCTCCAGGTGAATGCTGATCTCCGCTTCGCGATTGAGGATGCTGACAAAACGCGGCACCGCGACCAGCTCCACCTCCAATCCTGGATAGCGTTCAAACAACCCTCCCATGCGCGAGGCCAAAAACATCACCCCCAGCCCTTCGGC
>NZ_WKCD01000029.1:0-39489 GCF_021606625.1 Pseudomonas sp. PA-4-8C | reverse complement strand
CCGCCAGTGATTTGGGGGGCCGCCGCCACGCGCCATCCATGGCGCGGGGCGGCTAAACCGGCATCCCTGCCGGTTTACCCCCCAAATCCCTGTCGAATTCCGGCCAGCGTGGTTTGACGGGGCGCTTAAGATCAAGATCAAAAGCAGATCAAGAGCAGATCAAGAGCGGCTCGCTTCGCATCGTGGTTACCGTCGGGTGCTACAGGCTGCAAAGTTGTGTGGATAGACAAGCCAGTTGCTCCCACATGTTGATCTTGATCGCCAATGGTTGTGGGATTTGGCTTGGCTTCATGCCCACCTAGAACCAACCGCCCCTGCGTCGGTCAATGTGACCGGCGCCGCAGCAGCTTGGTCGGCGCTGATATATAGTTCACCCCTCGGTTCCCTCTGACTATGAGTGCCCCATGCTTAACAAAGGACTGTTCCTGGCCTGCGCGCTGGCCCTGCTGAGCGCTTGCGATTCTTCCGATAAACCGGCTGCACCGCCTGCGCCCACCGTGACGGCGGCGCCGAAGCCGGTGAAAGCCGAGGTGGATGTGGCGGCGCTCAAGCAGCGTTATGCCGGGCGCGAGCTGAGCGTGGTGGACGTGTCCGAGGTGCAGTTGGACGGGGCCAGCACCTTGTCGGTGAGCTTTTCCATCCCCTTGGACCCCGATCAGAAATTCGCCGACAAGCTGCACTTGGTAGACAGCAAGTCCGGCAAGGTCGATGGCGCCTGGGAACTGTCCGATAACCTGATGGAATTGCGCCTGCGCCACCTTGAGCCGCAGCGCAAGCTGGTGCTGACCGTGGACGCCGGGGTGAAGGCAGTCAACGGCAACACCCTCGCCGCCGAATACAGCGCCCGCCTGGAAACCCGCGACCTGCAAGCCACCGTCGGCTTCGCCAGCCGTGGCACCCTGTTGCCGACGCGCCTGGCCGAGGGCCTGCCGGTGATCGCGTTGAATGTCGACAAGGTCGACGTGGAATTCTTTCGGATCAAACCCGAATCCCTGCCGTCGTTCCTGGCGCAGTGGGGGCGTAATACCAGCCTGCAAAGCTATGAGTCCCGTGAACTGCTGCCAATGGCCGAACTGGTGTACGGCGGGCGTTTCGACCTGAACCCGGCGCGCAATACCCGCGAAACCCTGTTGCTACCGATTGCCGGCCTCAAGCAGTTGCAGCAGCCGGGCGTGTACCTGGCGGTGATGCGCGCTTCGGGCACCTACAACTATTCGCAACCGGCCACCCTGTTCACCTTGAGTGATATCGGCCTATCCGTGCACCGCTATGCCAATCGCCTGGATGTGTTTACCCAGGCCCTGGAAGGCGGCAAGGCACTGAACGGCGTCGAACTGGAAATCCTCGATGCCGAAGGCCGCGTGCTCGGCCAGGGCAAGACCGAAGACGGTGGCCACGCCGAGTTGCCGCTGCCGAAAAAAGCCCAGGTGTTACTGGCCAAGCAGGGCGAGCAAACCAGCCTGCTGCGCCTGGACAGCGCCGCGCTGGACCTGGCCGAGTTCGATATCGGCGGGCAACCGTCCCACCCATTGCAATTTTTTGTGTTCGGCCCACGTGACCTGTATCGCCCCGGCGAAACTGTGTTGCTCAACGCACTGTTGCGTGACAAGGATGGCAAGGCGGTGAAGCCTCAGCCAGTGAGCGTCGAAGTGCGGCGCCCGGATGAACAGGTAAGTCGCAAGTTCGTGTGGGAGGCCGACGCGTCGGGCCTGTATCAATACCCGTTGCAACTGGCTGGCGAAGCGCCGACCGGGCGTTGGCAGTTGGTGTTCGACCTCGGTGACGGCAAACCGCAACTCTATGAATTCCTCGTCGAAGACTTCCTGCCCGAGCGCCTGGCGCTGGAACTCAAGGGCAGTGACACGGCGTTGAGCCCGGCGGATAACCCGGTCATCCAGGTCAACGGCCGTTACCTCTACGGCGCGCCCGCATCCGGTAACCGCGTCAGTGGCCAGGTGTATGTGCGCCCGCTGCGTGAGGCGGTCAAATCCCTGCCGGGCTACCAGTTCGGTTCCGTCACCGAAGAAGAGTTGAGCCAGGATTTCGAACTGGACGAAAGCGTACTCGACGCCAATGGCGAGCAAGCGCTGACCCTGGAAAGCAAGTGGGCCGAGGCCAAGTCGCCGCTGCAATTGATCGTGCAAGCCAGCCTGCAGGAGTCCGGCGGGCGGCCGATCACCCGGCGCCTGGTGCAGCCGATCTGGCCGGCCGAGCAATTGCCGGGCCTGCGCGGGCTGTTTGACGGCAAGGAAACCAACGGCGATGGCCCGGTGGAATTCGAAGTGCTGGTGGCCAACCAGGACGGTCAGAAACTGGCCGCACAAGACCTCAAGGTGCGCCTGGTGCGTGAGCGCCGCGACTACTACTGGAACTACTCGGAGAATGACGGCTGGAGCTACCACTTCAACGAGAAATTCCTCAACCTCGATGAGCAGAGCCTGAACATCAAGGCGGGCGACACCGCCAAGGTCAGCTTCCAGGTGGAGTGGGGCCCTTACCGTGTGGAGGTTGAAGACCCGCACACCGGGCTGGTCAGCAGCCTGCGTTTCTGGGCCGGCTACCAGGCCCAGGACAACACCGAAGGCGGCGCCGTGCGCCCCGACCAGGTCAAGCTAGCCTTGGACAAACCCGCCTATGGCGATGGCGACACCGCCAACGTCACCGTCACGCCACCGGCTGCCGGTAAAGGCTACCTGTTGGTGGAGTCTGCCGAAGGGCCGCTGTGGTGGCAGGAAATCGACGTGCCGGCCGAAGGCAAAAGCTTTGCGGTGAAGCTCGACCCGAAATGGTCGCGCCATGATCTGTATGTGAGCGCCCTGGTCATTCGCCCCGGCGAGCGCAAAGCCAACATCACGCCTAAACGCGCCGTGGGCTTGCTGCACCTGCCACTGGATCGCACCCAGCGCAAACTCGGCCTGACCCTCACCGCGCCAGAAAAAATGCGCCCCAAACAACCACTGACGGTGAAGATCGCCGCCAAAAACGCCGATGGCAGTGTGCCTCAACAGGTGCACGTACTGCTGGCGGCGGTGGACGTGGGCATCCTCAATATCACCGAATACCCAACGCCCGATCCCTACGCCAGCCTGTTCGGCCGCAAAGCCTATGGGGTCGACCAGTTCGACATCTATGGGCAACTGATCGAAGCCGGCCAGGGCCGTCTGGCCAGCCTGGCATTTGGTGGCGACGCGGCGTTGGCCAAAGGCGGCAAGCGTCCGGACACCAGCGTAACCATCGTCGCCCTGCAAAGCGCCCCGGTGACCTTGAACGAGAAAGGCGAGGGCGAAGTCAGCGTCAATATCCCCGACTTCAACGGCGAACTGCGCCTGATGGCCCAAGCCTGGAGCGAGGATCGCTACGGTATGGCCGAAGGCAAGACCGTGATTGCTGCCCCGCTGATTGCCGAATTGTCGGCACCGCGCTTTCTGGCGGGAGGCGACCAGACCACCTTGGCCCTGGACCTCTCCAACCTGTCGGGCAAGGCCCAGAAGCTCGATGTGCAATTGACCGCGCAAGGTCAGTTGCAGTTGGTCAACAGCGGCGCGCAGTCGGTTGAACTCAAGCAAGGCCAGCGCACCACGTTGCGTATTCCGGTACAAGCCTGGGGCGGGCTCGGCCAGGGCAAGGTCACGGTCACCGTCAACGGCCTGGACTTGCCGGGTGAAAACCTGCCGCCGTTCAGCCGCGAATGGACCTTGGGCGTACGCCCGGCGTACCCGGCCTTGCTCAAGCATTACCGTGCCGTGCTCAAGGATCAGCCGTGGAGCTTGCCGTCGGGTGCACTGGATCAATTCGATGCATCGGGACGTGAGGCGTTGTTGAGCCTGTCGAGCCGGCCGCCGTTGAACCTGGGCGCGCAGATCAGTGCACTCAAGGCGTACCCCTACGGTTGCCTGGAGCAAACCGCCAGTGGCTTGTACCCATCGCTGTACGCCGACGACGCGCTGCTCAAGCGCCTGAGCATCAAGGGCGAGCCGGATGCCGAGCGCAAGCGCAAGATCGAGTTGGGCATCGAGCGCCTGTTAGGCATGCAGCGCTACAACGGCAGCTTCGGTTTGTGGGGCGCCGATGGCGAGGAAGAATATTGGCTGACTGCCTATGTCACTGACTTCCTGCTGCGCGCCCGCGACCAGGGTTTTGCCGTCCCGCCTGAAGCCTTGAAGAAGGCCAGCGAGCGCCTGTTGCGGTATGTGCAGGAACGTAACCTGATCGAGGTGGATTACAGCGACAACGCTGAACACACCCGGTTTGCCGTGCAGGCGTATGCCGGCATGGTGTTGGCGCGCAGTCAGCAGGCGCCGTTGGGTGCGTTGCGCAGTCTGTTCGAACGGCGCAGCGATGCACGCTCCGGCTTGCCGCTGGTGCAGTTGGCCATTGCCCTGCAGAAAATGGGTGACCAGCCACGCGCGGATCAGGCGTTGGTGGCCGGCTTGGCGGCGCAGCGCAATGCCAATGAGTGGCTGGCCGACTACGGCAGCCCGTTGCGCGACCAGGCGATGATTCTGGCATTGCTGGAGGAGAACGACTTGGCCAAGGGCCAGCGCGAGGAGCGTTTGTTCACCCTGTCTGACCAATTGGCGGCCAGCCCGTACCTGTCTACCCAGGAGCGTAATTCGCTGTTCCTGGCCGGGCGCCTCGGGTTCGCCAAGCCGGAAACGAACTGGCAAGTGTCGCTCACCGGCAGCGGCGGTGTGCGTGAGTTGAACAACCAGCAATCGACGTTGCAATTGGACGGCGCACTGCTCTCCAGCGACCTGGCCTTGAGCAATCAGGGTGAAGCGCCGGTGTACCAACAATTGACGGTTTCGGGTTATCCACAAGTGCCGCCAGCGGCCGGTGGCAACAACCTGAGTATCCGCCGCGAATACCTGGGCATGAACGGCCAGCCGTTGAACCTGCGTAACCTCAACAGCGGTGATCTGGTACTGGTGCACTTGGCGGTCAGCGCCAAGCAACGCGTACCGGATGCTCTGGTGGTTGACCTGTTGCCTGCCGGCCTGGAACTGGAAAACCAGAACCTGGCCCAAAGCGCGGCGAGCCTTGAGAACGCCAGCAGCCAAGTGAAAGAGTGGCGTGAGTCGATGCAGAATGCCTCGCTCAAGCACCAGGAGTTCAGGGACGATCGCTACGTGGCAGCGATGAATCTGGATGGCTATGGCACCACGCACTTGCTGTACCTGGCGCGTGCGGTGACACCGGGAACTTACCGCGTGCCGCCGCCGCAGGTGGAGTCGATGTATCGGCCGAACTGGCAGGCAGTGGGTGAGACGCCAGTGGATATGGTGATCAAGGGCCGCTGAAAGCCACTGTAGGAGCGAGCTTGCTCGCGAAAAAAAAACGTCAACGATAACGCGGGTTTCCTGGATTAACGCGGCGTCTGTGAGTTTTTCGCGAGCAAGCTCGCTCCTACAGAGGAGAATCGAGTGGTTGTAATGTCAGTGTACGACCCAGCTCAGCAACCACAGCCCCAGCATCAGCCAGATGATCCCGACGATAATCGAGGCCCGCATAAAGGCGCGTACCGCCGAGTAAAGGAACAGCAGGCCGACGATCAGGGTGATGATGCTGATGATCGACGTGTCCATGCCCAAGGTGCGTGACAAACCGTCGATAAAGTTGCCGCCGGCGTGGGTCAAGGCCCCGAACAAACCGCTGAGGCCGTCGACGATAAAGCGGATGACGGAACCGAGCGCCTGGCCCAACCATTCGAAAAAGCTTTCTACCTGCATGTGCGTGTCCTGATGAGAAGGTGGGCGTAACTGTGCCTTTGGTTGTCGATAACGCAGGCGAGTTCCCTGCAAGCATAGAGGTTTGCCCGTTTGAGTTTTAGTTTAATCACCTGCGGATGTACTCAGTCCAATGTGGGAGCGGGCTTGCTCGCGAAGGCGGCGTGCCGGTGACATCTCTGCCAACTGACCCACCGCGTTCGCGAGCAAGCCCGCTCCCACAGTTATTGCGCTGGGCGTTGGGTTGTGTGGCGTTGGTAATACTGCTGCTGTGGGGCGCCGATCGCATCTGGCCCTTACCCCTGCCCCAGGACGACCTGGCCCGGGTGGTGCTGGCCGAAGATGGCACACCCCTGTGGCGATTTGCCGATGCCAATGGCGTATGGCGCTATCCGGTACACACTAGCGAAGTTTCGCCTTATTACCTCGACGCGCTGCTCACCTATGAAGACCGTTGGTTCTACCAGCACCCCGGCGTAAACCCGTTGGCGCTGGTGCGTGCGACCTGGCAAAACCTGAGCGGCGCGCGCGTGGTCTCCGGCGGCAGCACCTTGTCGATGCAAGTGGCGCGCCTGCTCGACCCGCACTCACGCACCCTGCACGGCAAGTTACGCCAGCTGTGGCGTACCGCGCAGTTGGAGTGGCACCTGTCCAAGGACGAAATCCTCAACCTGTACCTGAACCGCGCGCCTTTCGGCGGCACGCTGCAGGGCGTGGCGGCGGCGAGTTGGGCCTACCTGGGCAAGTCGCCGTCACAGCTGACCCACGCCGAAGCCGCTTTGCTCGCGGTGTTGCCGCAGGCGCCGAGCCGTTTGCGCCCGGACCGTCATCCGCAGCGCGCCCAGGAGGCCCGCGACAAAGTGCTGCGCCGCTTGGCCGAGTTTCAGGTATGGCCGCAATCGGCGGTTGATGAAGCGCTGGAAGAGCCCCTGTTGCTCGCCCCACGTCTGGAGCCAAGCCTGGCGCCCTTGCTGGCACGCCGCCTGAACCGCCCCGACAGCCCGCCGCTGATCCGCACCACCCTGGATGCCACTCTGCAACGTCGTCTCGAAGACCTGCTGCTGGGCTGGCGCGCGCGCCTGCCGGAGCACACCTCGGCGGCCATCCTGGTGGTGGAAGAAGAAAGCATGGCGGTACGTGCCTACCTGGGGTCGGTGGATATCAACGACACCAAGCGCTTTGGCCATGTGGACATGATCAGCGCGCTGCGCTCGCCCGGTTCCACCTTGAAACCTTTTCTCTACGGCATGGCGTTGGATGACGGCCTGATCCACTCCGAATCGCTGTTACAGGACGTGCCTCGACGTTATGGCGATTACCGCCCAGGCAACTTTTCCATGGGCTTTACCGGGGCGGTGCCGGCGAGCACGGCGTTGTCCAGCTCGTTGAACCTGCCGGCGGTGCAATTGCTGGAAGCCTACGGGCCCAAGCGCTTTGCCGCACAGATGCGCATCGGTGGCATGCCGTTGGCGTTGCCGGCGTTGGCCGAGCCGAACCTGGCGCTGATCCTCGGCGGCGCGGGCAGTCGCCTGGAAGATCTGGTGAGCGGCTACAGCGCCCTGGCCCGCGATGGCAAGAGCGCCACCCTGCGGTTACAGCCGGACGATACGCTCAGGGAGCGGCCGTTGCTGTCGCCCGGCGCCGCATGGATTGTGCGGCGCATCCTCAGCGGCCAGGCGCGGCCCGACCGCGACCCGCGTGCCGAGCTTGTCCAACGCCCGGTGCTGGCGTGGAAAACCGGTACCAGCTATGGCTTCCGTGATGCCTGGGCGATTGGCGTGGGCCCGCGTTATCTGATCGGCGTCTGGATCGGCCGGCCCGATGGCACGCCGGTACCGGGGCAGTTCGGCCTGGCGTCGGCAGCGCCGTTGATGTTGCAGGTGCATGACGTGCTGACCAACCGCGACAGCCAGCGCGGCATCAGTGCGCCGGTCAAACCGGTGCCGGCCAATATCGGCGTGGCGGCGATCTGTTGGCCGCTGGGCCAGCCCATGAACCGCAGCGACCCCAACTGCCGCCGCCAGCGTTTTGCCTGGACCCTGGACAACACCACGCCGCCGACCTTGCAGGCATTGGATCAACCCTTGAGCGTGGGCTTGATGGAAAGTATCTGGGTTAACGCCAAAGGCTTGCGGGTCGATGCCCGTTGCCCTGGCGCAACCCCCCAAAACATCGCCCTGTGGCCGGCGCCGTTGGAGCCCTGGTTGCCAAGAATTGAACGCCGTGAAGCACGTATCCCGGCGGCTGACCCGGACTGCCCGCCACCGGCGCTGGCCGCGTCATCGCCGTTGTCCATCGTGGGGGTACGCGAGGGCGATCAATTGCGTCTGCCCGCTGCCAGTCAACAAGCCTTGCGCCTGAAAATCTCCGCTCTGGGCGGCAGTGGTCGGCGTTGGTGGTTTCTCAACGGCGCGCCGTTGGGCGACAGCGCCAATCAGGACAGCATCAATGCCAGTTTTGAACGGCTGGGCCGCTATCAGCTCAGTGTATTGGATGAAGCCGGTCAAACCGCCAGGCTCGAATTCAGCGTTGTCGACTGATCGCTGATCGTTCCCACGCTCTGCGTGGGAACGCCGCCTGGGACGCTCCGCGTCCCGACATCCACGCAGGCGACGCGAAGCGTGGGAATGATCGGGTAAGCTATACCCATTCAGGAGCCCCCGCATGAACCTCGAACACCTCACCGAACGCCTGCACCGCATCCGCGATACCAATGACTGGAAGCAGTTTCACAGCCCGAAAAACCTGGCCATGGCTGCCAGCGTGGAAATGGCCGAGCTGGTGGAAATCTTCCAATGGCTCACCGAAGACCAATCCCGCCAACTGCCCGCCGATAAACTCGCCCATGCGGGCCAGGAGGTCGGTGATATCGTTCTGTACCTGCTGTTGCTGTGCAGTGAGCTGGGCCTGGATATGAACGAAGTGGTGCGCGCCAAACTGGCCGATAGCGAACGGCGGTTTGCCCATGAGTGATCGTCATTTCGACCAGTTGGCCACGCGCTTTGCCGAAAAGATCTACGGCGGCGCCAAGGGCGCGATTCGCTTGGCGGTGCTCCAGGCCGACCTGGTAGAAGCCTTGCCGCAACGCCCATTGCGCGTGCTGGATATCGGTGCTGGCCTGGGGCATATGTCGCTGTGGCTGGCCGAGCAGGGCCACGAGGTGACCCTGGCCGAACCCGCCGCGCCGATGCTTGAAGGTGCGCGCCAGCGCTTCGCTGACGCGGGCCAAAGCGCGACCTTTATTCATGCACCGTGGCAGGACTTGCTCGGCCAGCTCACCGAGCCTTACGATCTGGTGCTGTGCCATGCCGTGCTGGAGTGGTTGGCCGAGCCCCACGCCATCCTGCCAGTGCTGCACCAACTGACGCTGCCGGGTGGCTGGTTGTCCCTGGCGTTCTACAACCGTGATGCGTTGATCTATCGCAACCTGCTCAAAGGCCACTTTCGCAAAATGCGCAAGAACGACATGGCCGGCGAAAAGCAGAGCCTGACGCCGCAACAACCCCTGGACCCACGGGAATTGGCGGCGCAACTTGAAGGGTTGTGGCAGGTCGAAAGCCAAAGTGGCGTACGGGTGTTCCACGACTATATGCCGGTGGAATTCCAGGCGCGCGCCAACCTGCAGGACTTGTTGGAGATGGAACTCGCTCACCGTCGTCACCCAAGCTTTGCCGGGCTTGGGCGATATTTGCACTGGATCTGCCGCCCGGTTTAAGCGGCCAGCGTGGGAGGTCGACATGCGTCGTCTCGGTTTAATTCTGTTGTCTCTAGGCCTTGGGGCGTGCTCGAGCCCCAACCCTTACGTGGCCAGTTCGGCGCCGATGCCGCCGGCGCCCGCCCAGGCGGCCACCACCTTTGATGCCAGCGCCTACCCTGCGCCGGTACGCGACTACGGCGCCTACCGCAGTTGGGGCTGGCTCAACGGCCAGTTGCCGGCGGGCACGGCCTGGGCCGATTCGGCGCAGATTGCCGAGGCGGTCAGCGGCGCTCTCGACCAGCGCGGCTTGCGCCCCTTGCATGACAAGCGCGCGCCCGACCTGCTGGTGAGCGCCGATGTACGCCTGGAAAAACGCCTGCGCCAGGTCCAGGACGATTATGGTTACGGATACGGCGGCTATAACCGTTATGGCAACGGCTATGGCATGTACAACAGCGTGCCGGTGGTGCGTACCTATGAAGTGACAGTGGCCGTGGCGCGTATCAGCCTGTTCGATGCGCGCACCCGCCAGCCGGTGTGGAGCACCAGCGCCGAAACCACCAGCCAGGGCAGCCTGAGCGAACGTGCCGATAGCTTGCGCAAGGCGATGCAGAAGGCAATGGCTGCCTATCCGCCCAGTTAGCAGCTATTCTCATTACAGGCCCACGTTGTTTTTGGAGAACACCATGCTTCGTCGCATCGCTGCACTTGCTGTTGTCATGTTGCTGGGCGGTTGCCAGAGCAACCAGGTCAACCATGATTTCGACGCCAGCCGAGACTTCGGCGCTTACCGCAATTGGGCCTGGAAAGACCCGGCGTTGCAGTACCGTCCCGATGACCCGCGGATCAAGAGCGACCTCACCGAGCAACGCATCCGCCAGGCCGTGGGCGAACAGCTGGATCAACGCGGTTTGCGTCCTGCGGCGGCGGGCACCAAGGCTGACTTGAATGTACAGGCCTACCTGATCGTCGAAGACCGCCAGCAGCAAGTCACCACCAACTATGGCGGTGCCTGGGGCGGCCCGTGGAATGGTTACTGGGGCGCGCCGATGTACAACGAAACGCGCAACATCACCTACAAAGTGGCGACCATCCAGCTCGACCTGCTCGACGGCAAGGACGGCAAGCTGGTGTGGCGCGGCAGCGACGAACAAATGATGGCCAGCACGCCCAACCCCGAGGACCGTAACAAGGCCATCCGCAGCACCGTAACCAAGATCCTTTCCAACTACCCGCCGCGCTGATCTCTCCCTGTAGGAGCGAGCTTGCTCGCGAAAAACGTCAACGATAACGCGTGCTTCCTGAGTAAACGCGGCGCCTGTGAGTTTTTCGCGAGCAAGCTCGCTCCTACGGTATCAGGGCGTATCAGGGCATCTCCGCCAGTCGCCAATGTGGCGAGTTGCCAGCAACCTGCCGAAGCCTTGTCTACACTCCAGTGCAACGGAGAGTTAGCGCAGGAGTGCTTCGATGTCTCCCCGATTCAGCTCCAGGCAGCGTGGTGCAATTGGCTTGATGGCGGCAGGCACCTTGGCCTTGGCCCTGGTGTTCACGTTGCTGGCGGTCGATAGCGGGCGCTTGTATTTGGAAAAGCGCAAGTTGCAGTCCGTCGCCGATACTTCGGCGTTGGAAGCGGCCGGTCTGGGCGGCCAGTGCGGTACCAACACCACCGCCAACGCCTATGCCACGCAAAATGCCGCGCGCAACGGTTTTGTGGTCGGTAATGGCAACACCCTGGCGGTGACGTGCGGCACCCTGGCGACCAATGCCCTCAACACCCGCGTATTTAGCGCCGATGCCACCAAGAGCGACGCGATCCGCGTGGTGGCCTCGCGCACCGTCCTGACCAGCATCGCCAATGGCCTGTGGAACCTGTTCAGCGGCGCGCCGATCACCCCGCAAATCAACTTGAGCGCCACGGCCGTCGCGGCGACACCGCCGCCCGTGGCGCAGCTGTCGATCCGCAGCAGTCTGGCCAGCGTCGATTCAGGCAAATCCCCACTGCTCAACCTGGTCATCGGCAACCTGCTCGGCGGCAACCTGTCGCTCACGGCGGCGGGTTGGAACGGCTTGCTGCAGACCAACGTCAACCTGCTCAGTTACCTGGACCAACTGGCGATCAACCTGAACGTGAAGGCCGGTGACTACGATGCCTTGCTCAGTACCGCAGTCTCCGCGACTCAACTGATTGACGCTGCGGTGAAGGTCTTGCAGAAAAACGGCGCGGCGGCCACGGCGGTCATCAATGATGTGATTTCGATTCAAGCCATTGCGCCGAACAGCAAGCTGTTGACCGTGGGCGACCTGATCGACATCGCCACAGGCACGCCGACGGCGGCGCTGAACAGCAACGTGCAGTTGTTTCAACTGCTGGAAGCGGTGGCGCAGTTGTCCAGTAGTAAGAATGCGGTGAGTGCGGCGGCGCAGGTCGCGATTCCGTTGGTGGGCAATGTGTCGATCCAGACCAAGGTCATCGAACCGCCGCAGCTGTCGGCGATTGGCAATCCTGTATTGGCCAAGAAGGGCTTGCAGAATACCCCGCCAACCGAACAGATTTTTGTACGCACCGCGCAAGTGCGCACGTTGGTGACCGTGCAGGCGCCGATCATCAAGGCGGTCTCTGGCGTGGCGTCCATACTGACGGGCTTGGGCACGCCGGTGTCCCAGGTGGTCAAAGGGTTGTTGAACCTCAACCTGCCGGCGGTGGTTGGCGGGGTGTTGTGCCTGGTGGCCTGCAATGTGGCTGACGTCGATGTCACGACGTCGCTGGCCATTTACATTGAAGCCGGCAGTGCGCAAACCAATGTCACGGATTTCAATTGCGACTCGCCGGCCTCTAAATCCTTGACGGTGAAAACCACCACGTCCCTGGCGACCCTGGCGGTCGGTACGGTGGATCCGGTGGCGGCTTTTTCTTCCTCGGCTGCAGTCAATGTGCAGCCGGTGAGGTTGATTGATTTTGGCGAGCGCTACTGTGTCGTTCTAACGCTGCTGTGCAGTCCCAACCGTACACCGAATGTGGGGGGCGGTTTGCTGTTGAAAGCCAACTCCACCATTGCCGGGCAAAGCAGCACGATGGTGTTTGCGCCGGTGGCCGAGATGAATGCGCCGCCCACCTACAAGTTTGCGTCGGGCACGGCCAATATCGTCGGCAGCCTGGTGTCGACGCTTAATGGCTTGCAGGTGACTTACGCACCGCCTAGCGGCACTGTCTCCAATGGTGCGTTGGCTGGGGTCGCCGGGTTGTTGGCGACTATCACTACGGCGGTGGTGGGGCTGATCCAGAATGTGTTGTCGCCGATTCTCGACCCCATCGTTAATACCTTGCTGAGTGCCTTGGGCATCAACCTGGGCAATGCCGAAGTCGGTGCCAACCTTACTTGCCATATGGGTCGGGCTTATCTGGTGATTTAGCTGACCTTTCGAGTTCCAAATGTGGGAGCTGGCTTGCCTGCGATGGCGGCCCGCCAGCCGACACTTCTCTAGCTGACACCCTAAGATCCAACTGTGGGAGCGGGCTTGCTCGCGAAGGCGGCCTGGCAGTCAACACAGTTGGACCGGGTACATATCCATTATTTAGGTAACGGCCACTTAGGGTTCCGCCCTGACGGCGGCTCACTTTGCAAAAGCGGCAAAGTAAGCAAAACGCTCTTGCCCCACCACTCGGCACCTCGCCCAGGCTCGGTGTGCCCGTAATCCGCCAGTGATTTGGGGGGCCGCCGCCACGCGCCATCCATGGCGCGGGGCGGCTAAACCGGCATCCCTGCCGGTTTGCCCCCCAAATCCCTGGCGAATTCCGGCCAGCGTGGTTTGACGGGGCGCTTAAGATCAAGATCAAAAGCAGATCAAGAGCAGATCAAGAGCAGCTCGCTTCGCATCGTGGTTAGCGTTGAATTAGTTCTGCGCGATGGGGAGTTCGATGCAGAATTTCGCGCCGGCCTCGCTGTTGGTAACGCTCAGGCGTCCGCCCATGTTTTCCACAATCCCATAGCTCACCGAGAGGCCCAGCCCGGTACCTACGCCTATCGGCTTGGTGGTAAAGAACGGCTCGAAAATCCGCTCCAGCAAGCGCGTGTCTATCCCGCCGGCGTTGTCTTCGACCCAGATACGCACATGCTGGCTGTCGTGCTCGCTGTGCAGGGCAATCCAGGGGCGCAGGGCAGGGTCTTTTTCTCGTTGGCTGAGCAGGGCGTCGCGGGCGTTGACCATCAGGTTGATCAGTACTTGTTCTAGTTGGTCGACATAGCCTTTGACCTGTACCGAGAAGTCGGTAGGGCTGATGCGCACGTCCACGCCTTTGCCGCGCAGGCCTTCGCTGAGCAGGGAGAGGGTGCCCTCCAGTGCCTGCGCGGGGTCGAAGGGTTGCTGCTCGATTTCCGAGCGGCGGCCGAAGACGCGCATGTGGTCGACCACTCGTGCGGCGCGTTGTACCTGGGCGTCGATGCGTTGCAGTTTTTCCGTGAGGTAGTCAATTTGCACATCGCCATTGCCCAGGCGCTTGAGCACATTGGCGATGGCCATGCGCATCACGTTCAGCGGCTGGTTGATCTCATGGGCCAGGCCGGTGGCCATTTCGCCGAGGGTGGCCATTTTTGCGCTTTGGGTCAGTTGTTGCTGGGAGCGGCGCACTTCGGTGTTGTCGCGGCCCACGGCTTGCACTTCGATCAGGGCGCCTTGTTCATCGAAGACGCCGCGGTCCGACCACACCCACCAGGCATGTTCGCGCCCCGGCAGTTGCAGGCTGATTTCCGCGGTGCTCACCGGGAATTCCGGGGTCAGTTGCTGGATGCGCTGCACAAAGGCGGCGCGTTGTTCATCCGACAGCCACTGGCCCAGGTTGATGCCTGGCAATTGTTCGGGCCGGCATTCCAGGTAATTGGCCAGCGGCGTGTTGCCGAAGGTGAGGATCAGGTCGGGGCGGTAGCGGCAGATCATCGCGGGTGAGTCTTCCACCAGGATGCGGTAGCGCTCCTCGCTCTGGCGCACCTGCTCGGCGGCCAGGGTCGCCTCGGTGACGTCCAGCCACAGGCCTACGGCTTCCACCGGCAGGCCGAGGTCGTCGCGCAGCAGCTTGGCTTCGTCGAGCAGCCAATGGTAGTTGCCTTGTTTGTCGCGCAGGCGGTAGCGGCTGCGCACGTTGCCTTCGCGCAGCAGTTGGCGGGTGCGTTCGAAGTAGCACTCGCGGTCGTCGGGGTGGATCAGCGCTGCCAGGGTGTCGTGGTTGCAATCGGCCAAGGTCCAGCCCAACAGCGGCAACAGGCTGGCGCTGAAAAACGCCGGGTGCAGCGCGCCGTTGACGTAGCGCTGCACATAGATGACGGCCGGTGAGCTGGCGATCAGGTTGTCCAGGCGCGCATGGGCGGCGGCGGCTTGCAGTTGCTGGTTCTGGATGTCGCTGATGTCGAGCATGAAGCCGATCCAGCGTCGTTCATTGCCGGCGCCCAGCACTTGGCCTTGTATGCGGTACCACAGGGGCGACTGCTCAGACTCGGTGCGTTGCAGGCGCACGCTGGTCAGCAGTGGCTTGCCCAGGGCTTGCAGGTCTTGCAGGCGGCTGTCGAGGGCCTGGCGGTCGGCGGGGTGGATGAGTTCGAGCCAAGTGCCGAGGGGCTGGCGGGTGGGGCCTTCGTCCAGGCTCAGGTTGCGCAATAGTTGCGGCGCCAGCTGGATCTCCTGGGTAGCGGGCAACAGTTCCCACCAGCCAGTGCCGAGCAGGCCTTGCAGGGCTTCTACCCGTTCCAGTTGCTGGTGGTGACGCTGTTCGCGCAGGCGGCCCAGCAGCGGCGCGGCGAGTGCTGCGCACAGGTTCAGCCAGTCACGCTCGCCGGTGTGGTATGCCTGGCCGTTATAGAAACCACACAGCAGCCACGCGGCGGCGCCATGGCTGTCGCGGTACGGCACCAGGAAACCGTCGGCATTGCCAAATACACTGTGCAAGCGCGGGTTGTCGCTGCGGCCCTGGGCAACGTCCAGGCTCAGTGGCGTGTTGCCGTTGATGCTGTCCAGGCTGGTGCCCAGGTGCTGCCCGGTTTGCCATAAGGCCGGGGCGTCGTGGGCGGTGTATTGGCTGTAGATGCGCCAGCCCTGGTCATCTTCGTCGAGCAGTGCCATGGCGACGCAGGGGATGCGCCAGCGCTGGGCCACGCTGCGCAGGTGTTCGCTGAACACCTGAGGCAAGCGGTTGAGGCTGCACACGCGCAGCTGTTCGCTCATCAGGGCGGCGAGTTGGTGGTTCTGTTCGCGTTGCTGCACCCGTGCCCGGTCAGCCAGCAGGTCAGTAATGTCCAGCAGGTGCAGGGCCCAGGCGTCGCCCTCTGGCTCGATCCAGCCGCGGGTATGCAGGACCTGGCCGGCGGCGCCCTGGAAGTCCAGATCCAGGCCGTGTCGTTGCCACTCCTGCGGTGTGCCCTCGACACTCAGCGCGCTGTCGGCACACAGCAAGGCCTGCAAGGGTGGGTTGGGCACGTTGGCAAGATGCTGGGCAAGCAAAGGCCTCAAGGCGCCCGTGATGCTCAGCACCCGGCCCAGGTTGTCCAGTTGCACTTGCAGGCCCGGCGCGGGCGTCGTTGGCGCGTCCAGAGCCAGGGCGCTGGTAAGCCCGCGCAGGCGTGCGAACAATTTATCCCCTGTCGTCAAAACTGAAGGCTCGAGGTGGCGGTGAGGTTGGTGGGCAGGTTGGGTACGGTACCCACCCCAGGCAACACCAGGGCCGGCAAGACCGCTTTGATATTGGCCGAGGGGTAGGTGATCTTCACCGTCAGCAAATTATTGGTGTAGGTGGCGGTGATATAGCCGGGCAAGAACTTCAATGAGCCGGGGATCCAGTTCAACTGGGCCTGGGCTGCATCCTTGGCGCGTTGCACAACCAGGGCCGAATAGCCGGCGGTGCTGGGGTCCAGGGACACACTGCGGCGTACCCCTTCGGCGGCCGCTTGGTGAAATGACTGCATCAACAGCAGCGGCAAGCTGTAGCTGAGCATGCCGTAGAACACCGCAAAGAAAATCACGAAGACCAAGGCAAACTCGATCGCCGCAGCACCTTTTTGCTTTCTCGGGAGGCTCGATTTCATGACTGCGTCTACCCTGAGGCGAGTACTTGATATCAGCATAGAATCATTCAGCCAAAAGGGATGTTTTTTACGTGATCCAGATGCTAGTGATTGTGCTGTGGTTGGGCGTATGTGCCGTGCAGGATATTCGCCAGCGCCAAATTGCCAATACGCTGACCCTGGGCGTCGGGCTGTTGGCGTTGATCTACCTGCTGTGGGCGGGGTCGACGTGGCTGGGCGCGCCCCGCAGCGAGGGCGGCCTGGCCCTGGCTTTGGCGCTGGTGCTGACCTTGCCGGGCTATGCGTTGGGCCGCTTTGGCGCAGGGGATGTGAAGTTGCTCGCCGCCCTGGGGCTGGCCTCCAATATCGAGTACCTGCTGGGGTCGCTGATCGGTGCGGGCATCGCTATGGTGGCCTGGACACTTATGCATCAAGGGCTTAGCTCAAACCGCGTTAAGCGGGCAGGGCCCGCGTCAACAAAACAGCCTTTTGCGCCCTTCGTTTTGACAGGTTTTGCCGGCAGCTGGTTTTGGATCCATCAGTCGCGCGAGTTGATTAATGCTATGTACATAGTCGGAAAGTACGTCTACGTTTAATCAGGAGTTGTGTAGGAATTTTCGTCAGAAAGGATAGGTCATCATTTGGCTTGCCAGGCATGGAGTAGCGCGTGAACAAGCTTACGTCCGCAGTAAAAGTGCTCGTAGTCGACGATCAACCCTTAATCGTAGAGGAGCTCTGTGAATTTCTTGAAAGCAGCGGGTACCGTTGTGTCCCGTGTGAGTCCAGTGAGCAAGCTGTCCAGCGTTTCAAGGAAGACCTTCAGATCGGTTTAGTGCTGTGTGACCTGCATATGCCGGACATGGACGGCATCGAGCTGGTGCAGGCGCTGCAACGGATCGCCGGCAAGCATCGCGCGTTCGAAGCGATCATGCTTACCGGTCGCGCTGACAAGCAGGATGTGATCAAGGCCCTGCGTGCAGGTATCGCCGATTACTACCAGAAGCCGATCAACCTCGATGAATTGCTCGAGGGCCTCAAGCGCCAGGAAGCGGCATTGGAGGAGCGGCAGAAAGACCTGCAGTTGGGCACGCTCAACCAGAAGTTGCAGTACCTGTCCGAATCCATCAACGACTTGTATATGGACTTGGACAAGGTGCGCCGCAACCCGACGCCCCAGGACCATGACGGGGACCCATCGGCCGATGAAGCCGGGCCGGTGGAGATCCCGGCGATCTTCAATCAACTGTCACCGCGCCAATTGGATGTGGCCCGCCTGGTGGGCAAGGGGCAGACCAACTATCAGATTGCCTGTGAGCTGGGGATCACCGAGAACACGGTCAAGCTGTATGTGTCCCAGGTATTGCGCCTGACCCATATGCACAACCGCACGCAGTTGGCGCTGGCGTTGTCACCGAACAACTCGGCGATGCGCCAGCGGGTGACGGCGCACTAGCACCGCCCTACTGTAGGAGCGAGCTTGCTCGCAAAAAACACCTAGACAACGCGGTTACCCAGGATGCACGCGTTATCGTTGACGTTTTTCGCGAGCAAGCTCGCTCCTACAGGGAGGGGTTATTTGCTGCCCTGCGCAGTGCCGCCTACTTTCTGATCAAAAAACTCCGGAATCGGGTGCTTGTTGCTGTCCAGCCAGCGCTTGAGCGCCTGCTCGCGTTCTGCCGGCGTGGTTTTTTGCGGATTGGCCGAGGCGGCGCGCCCGCTCAGTTGCAGCGCCATCCAGTTTTCCGTTTCTGCCTGCCGGGGTGAAGACGGCCCCGCTTCGATGGCCGAAGCGAGGAGGGGCAGGGCCAGGCAGGCAAGGCCGGCGAGGTGGTGGAATTTCATCATTGACTCCCTATTTCACAGAGGCCGGCAGCGTGTCGCTGACCGCCGCTACCTGATCCTTGACTGGACGCTGCGGTGCCGTGCCAGCGTCCTTGAGGTGTTGCGCCCGCGCCTGGGCCTGGGTCACCTGATCGGGGCTCAAGCCGAGTTGGCCGACCACTTTCGCGGCTTGCTCCCAGTTGTCTTGGTAGATCAGCAAAGTCACCAGGTTCACCGCCGCCAGTTGATCGCTCTGCTTGAGCTCGATGGCGGTCATGAATTCAAAGCGTGCGTCTTCCAGGCGCCGTTGGTCGAGGTAGACCACGCCCAGGTCATTGCGGATTTTTTCGTCGGTGGGCGCCAGCCGTGCCGCACGCTGCAGGTGAGCCATGGCCTGGCCGTTGTCGCCCCTGGCCGACGCCAGTTGCCCCAGGCCGTGCTCACCGTCGGCGGCCAGGCAAGTGCCCAGCAGGCTGCGGTACAACGGCTCGGCGTCTGGGCGGCCCAGCAAGCGATAGGCGCGGGCTTGGCGTTGACGAACCTGGGGCAGGGCGCTGGGCAGGTTCTGCAGGTTGGCGAGGCTGGCGTGCAGTTTGCCTTCGTTGGCCATGTCATCGGCCAGGTTCAACGACAGCTCCTGGTCGGCGCTGGGCTTGGGGCAACTGCCCGGTGCCAGCAACCCGGCCCACGGAACCTGGCCATTGCTGGCACAACCGCCCAGCATCAGCAGGCTCAAGGCGACGATCAGTGGTTTCATGGCAGGCTCCTCAAAAGTTATTCAAGGCTCGGGAGATGGCGATCATCGCCGGCCCCCCAAGCACGATCAGCAAGGCGGGAAACAGAAACACCATCATCACCACGGACATCTTCGCGGACATCTTCGAGATGTATTCCTGCAGGCGGGTCAGGCGGCGGTCGTCGAGCAACTGCTTGAGGGCCAGCAAGGATTTCATCGCGCCGCCGCCCTGGTGGATCAACTGCTGAAGGATGATGCAGGTGTCGGTGAATTCATCCACGGCCAGCAGGCGTGCGGTCTTGCCCAACTCTTCGGACAGCTCCAGGCCGGAGTCGACCCTTACCAGGATCAGGCGCAGTTCATGGGTCAGGTCGGGGAGCAAGCGCTGGGCTTCGGTGCTCAACACCCGCAGCGATTGTTCAACTGCCATGCCGGATTCGAACAGGATGCGCAGTAACGGAATGAACGTGGAAATTTCCCGCGCGATACGCTCCTGGCGGTATTTCGCGCTGAGGGCCAGGATGCGCTTGGGCAGCAGGTAACCGATGCCCAGGGCAATTGCCGGGGCAATCCAGGGCGAGCCGGCGTGAGGAAACAGCAGTTGCTGGCCGAGCAGGGTCAAGCCCAGCAGCACGATGGGCACGCCGATCTGGAAGGCGGCGAACATGGAGCGCTGGTTGGCTTTGCGCCAGCCGACGCGGTTGAGCAGGGTCTGGGTTTCGTTGTCCAGGCTGACCGAGCGCTGGGCCACGGCGCTGGCGCCCAATTGGCGCATCAGGCTGCCGAGTTTGTCCTCGCGGGTCAGTTGGCCTTGCAGGCGTTGGCTGACCAGGCGTTGACGGCGCCGTTGCTCCAGCAGGTTGCCGACGATCAAGGCGACGGCGGCGAGCGACAACAGGATGCAGATCAGGATGGCCATCTCAAATACTCCGCAACATGCGCCACATGACGAAGGTGCCCGTGATGTCGAGCGCCGCCGCGGCCAGCAGCAGGTAGCGCCCGGTTCCGTCATTCCACATGCTCATCAGGTAGCCCGGGTTGACCATCAAAAAGTAGCCGACCATGGCGATGGGCAAGCCTGCCAAGACGTACGCGGTCATGCGCGTTTCGCCGGTCATGGCCTTGAGTTGGCGTGCACCCTGTTCGCGCTCGCGGATCATCTTGATCAGGTTTTCCAGCAGCTCGCTGGCGTTGCCGCCGTAGCGGTGGTTGACCTTCAGGCCCAGGGCAAACAGGCGGAACTCATCGCGCTCGTAAAACTCGGCAAAGTCGCTGACCGACTCCGGCAGGCTCACGCCCATTTGCACGTTACGCTGGATGCGGCTCATGGCCTGTTTGAGCGGCGCTTCGGTGCTGTCGATCGCACCCAGCACGGCGTCTGCCAGGGTGCGCCCGGACTTGAGGCTGCGCACGCTGTGGTCCAGTAGTTGGGGTAATTGTTCGATCATGCGCTGCACTCGCCGTTGGTAGCGCCAGGCGATAAACACACGCAGCAGCAGCGGCGGCATGATCAGCATCACCAACAGGCCCAGCCCGCCGGCCAGCAAGTAACCCAGCAACATGCCCACCGCCCAGCTACTCAGCCACAACCCCAGGCGATCGGTGGGCTTGCCCAGGCCGGCGCGCTGGAACATGCGCTCCAGCGCGACCCAGCTGCCGTTCGGCTCCTGGGCTACCGGCTGGCCATCGGAGAGGCGCTCCAACACCCGATCGGTACCGGCCTGGCGCAGCCCTCGCTGGAACAGCCAGACGGACAGGCTGATCAGCAGGACGCAAATGAGCAGCAAGACAAGTCCGGTCATGAGGCCTCTCTACAACGGCAATGCCGATTCGCGCCGCAGCTTGTCGCCGGCCGGGTTGAGCGCTTCGCGCAGGAAGCCGAAACCGGTACGGCGGTCGAGGCGGAACAGGGTGTTGGTGACATACACGTCGTCGCGCACGCCCACCACTTCCACCACCTCGCTGACGCAACGGCGCCCATCGGGCAGGCGCGTCAGTTGCACCACCACATCCAGTGCGGCGCAGATCATCTGCCGCAGGGTTTTTTCCGCCACCACACGGCCGGTCAGGCCCACCAGGGTTTCCAGGCGCAACAGCGCGTCCTGGGCATTGTTGGCGTGCACGGTGCTCATGGATCCGTCATGGCCGGTGTTCATGGCCGTCATCACGTCGAGCACTTCGACGCCACGGATCTCGCCAAGGATGATGCGGTCCGGGCGCATCCGCAGGGCGTTGCGGATCAGGTCGCTGGCCTTGACCTCGCCATGCCCTTCGGCATTGGGCGGGCGGGTTTCCAGGCGCACCACATGGGGGTGGCCCAGTTGCAGCTCGGCCACGTCTTCGATGGTGACCAGGCGTTCGTGGGGGTTGATCAATTGGCTGAGGATATTGAGCAACGTGGTCTTGCCGGTGCCGGTGCCGCCACTGATGAGGATATTGCAGCGCTTGCCCACCGCCTCCTGGAAGAACTCGAAGATGTTGTGGTCGATGGTTTGCATCGCCACTAGGTCGCTGCTCTTGAGCATGTCCTTGCGAAACTTACGGATCGACAGGCAGGGGCCGTCCAGGGCAATTGGCGGGATGATCGCATTGACCCGGCTGCCATCGGGCAAGCGCGCATCGACCATCGGCGACGACTCATCCAGGCGCCTTCCGAGGGGCGCGAGAATGCGCTGCATCACACGTTCTACATGGTGCGCATCGATAAAACGCAGGTCGCTCTGGTGGAGCACCCCGTCACGCTCGATAAACACCCGGTGCGGGCCGTTGACCAGGATCTCGGTGATCGACACGTCGCGCAGCAGCACTTCCAGCGGGCCGAAGCCGGTCAGCTCATCGACGATTTCCTCAGCCAGACGCTCCATCTCATAACGCGAGATCGCCAGGTGCATGCGCGTGATGTACTCGGCCACTTTGTCGATGACAAATTGCGCCAGGGATTGGCGCGAGCCTTCCAGCAGGTTCTGGCCGGATTCTTCGATGGCATCGATGATGTAACGATGCAGCACCAGTTTCAGGCCATCGTGGTCGTTGTGCGCGGCTGCCCCACGGGCCGGGGCGCCGAAGAGTTTTTCGCTGTTCATCGACTCGTCCCCAGCAGGCGTTCGAACCAGCGTGTCGAAGGTTTATCCAAGCCTTCGGTGCGTTTGGCCAGGCGCTCGCCCAGGTGGCGCAGGGCTTGGGTCAAAGCTTCGCGTGGGGCCAGGGTGAACAGGCTTTGCCCCTGGTTTTTGGCGTTCAGGCGCACTTCGGGGCTCAGGGGCAGCACGGCGATGCACTCCAGGCCGAAGCTTTTTTCCAGGGCTTCGGTGTCGGGGGCACAGCCTTTGATGTAGCGATCGACGAGCAGCTTGGCATGGTCGAGCTTCATGCCTTTTTCGCGCCACAGGTTCAGCACCGCCAGGTTACGCCGACAGTCGAGCACGCCCTGGTCGGTGCACCACAGCAACTTGTCGCAGTGGCTGACAAAGGTGCGCAGGGCTTCGCTGTCCGCTTGCCCGGTGAGGTTGACCACGATGTGCTGGAAGTGCTGGCGCAAGGCGCTGAGCAACATGTACAGCTCGGCGGCGCTGGTTATTTCCAGGGGCTCATCGCTGGCGGCGTAGGCGAGGATGCGCAGGCCATCGTCGGTGCTGGTGAACGCGCTGTTGATCAGGGTGGCGTCCAGGCGGCGCAGGTGGCGCAAGGCGTCGCCGAAATTGAAGGTGCTGTCCAGGCCCAGCAGCGCCAGGCTGTCGCCCCTGGGCAGGCCGAGGTCGAGCATCAGCGTCTGCTGGCCACTCTTTTGCACCACCATCGCCAGGTGGCTCGCCAGCAGGGCGCCATCGGTGTTGCCCTGGGCGCCGTAGAGCACGGTGAGGCCGCCGAGATGGGCGTTCGGCGCCGTGGGCGGCAAGCGCTTGCTCAGGCGTCGCACCAGCCCGGCCACTTCGCTGGAGCGCGAGCCATAGGCGACAAAATCCCGGGCGCCGGCACGCATGGCATTCAAGACAAGCTGGTTGTCCATGCCGTCGCCCAAGGCCACTACTGCCAACATCGGCTTGGCTTCCAGGGCGCCTTCGATCAAGGCGCTCTGGGCCACCAGGTGTTCACGGTCCAGGCCTACGAACACCAGGTTGGCGAAGGTCACGTCCACCAGTGCCAGCAATTCATCGAGGCTGCCGCCGCCCACGCTGATCACTTGGCCAAGGGGCGCCAGCGCGCCCTGGAGCCATTCCAGGTCGGTGCTGTTGCGGGTGATTGCCAGGAAGGTCTGGCTCAGGCTATCGCTCATTGGGAAAGTCCACTGCGACGGTCGAAGTTGCCGTTTTCCAGGAAGAACAGGCGGAACCAGTTCGGGTCGTAGGTGCGCAGTTTCTCGCCGGGCAGCGACGGCAACTGCGCATTGGCGGCCAGTGGCTGTACCAGATGCGGCGTGACGATCATCAGCAGTTCTTTTTCTTCGCTGTTTATAGTGGAGTCGCGGAAGAAAGCACCAATGATCGGGATGTCGCCCAGGCCTGGCAGCTTGGCGATCGTGGAGCGGTTGGTGCTGCTGATCAGGCCGCTGATCACGAAGCTTTCACCGTCGGCTAACGACACGCTGGTGTCGGTGCGCCGGACGGTCAGGGCGGGTACCTGGATGCCCTGGATCCGGATCGCGTTGTTGTAATCCAGCTCGCTGACTTCCGGGGCGACTTTCAAGGCGATGCGGTTGTGGTCGATGACCGTCGGCGTCAGCGTCAGGCGAATGCCGAATTCCTTGTACTCGATGGTGATGGTATCGCTGCCGGCACTGGGCACCGGAATCGGCACTTCGCCGCCGGCCAGGAAGGTCGCGCTCTGGCCGCTCATGGCCACCAGGCTCGGGCGTGCCAGGGTATAGGCGAAGCCGCTGCTTTCCAGGGCGTTGATCAGTGCCTTGACTCGGCCACCGCCAAACCCGATGTTGAAGTTTTCGGCGCTCACCGGCAATTTGAAGATGCCCTCTGAAGGGGACAGCAAGCTCGGGCTGCCGAGGAAGAAATTGTTGCCCATGCCGAGGATCTTGGTGCTGGCCTCCTTGAGCTTGGTTCGGCTGACTTCGACGAAGCGGATATCGGTCTGCACCTGGCTGGGCAGCGTCGGGTCTTCGGAGGGCGACAGCGATTGGCTGGTCAGCGCCGAGGTGGCCTTGCCTTTGACGAACACCATGCTCTGGCGCGGGGTGGTCGAGCAGCCTGTCCACACCATCAGGCTGGTAGCGCCGCTGCCGACGCCAGTGAGCAGGAAATGGCGGTCGCCGTTGACCCGCACGTCGGCGATTTTCGGGTCGCCGATGGCCAGGCGCGTAATCGCTACCGGCGATTGCAGCTCGGTTTGCAAGCCTTCGCCCACCTCGATCACGGCGGGCAACTGGCCCAGGGCGTTACAGCTGCCCGATGCGCCCATCGCCATGCCCAGGGGCAGGCACGGCAGCATCAAGGCCAAGGCCAATTGAGCGTAGCGTTGGCTCATTCAAGGCATCCTTGTTCAATCAGGGGGTAGGTTGTGCCGCCGCTGCGCCGCGAATCACTTCGACGCCCCGACGCTGGCCGGTGTCGGCCACCGCGGGGGTGATTTTTTTCGGCGGGCCGCTGAGGGCCAATTGGGTGAATTGGTAGAGGTCGCGGTTGGCGCTTTGCACCTTGTCCGGGGTGTCGCTTTCGCCGGCCCAGTAGCGGCTGAGCAGTTGTTCGTCGGCACTGCGCACGGCCAGGCGCAGCGTGCCGGCTTGGGAGGCGAGCATCAGCCGGCTCAGCAAGGGTTCGGGCACCGCCAGCACCACACTGCGCGCGGCAGTGCGGCGTTGGGCAGCCTGGGCGCGTTCTTCGGCGGTGGCGGGTGGCGGCACGGCCGGGGTGCCGTCGTTGGCCAAGCCCAGTTGGTCGCCGACGCTGAGCAGGCGAATCGCCGGGATGACCACCTGCGCCGATTGCTCGGCATTGGCATTGTCCTGGCGCAAGAACAGCAAGACATCGACGTAATCGCCGGGGCTCAGTTGCCCACCGGCACCGATGACCTCATCGACGGCGACGGCCAGCGCGCGTTCATTTGCACGAATCATGCGGGCCAGGGGGCCACCGGCGGTGAAGCTTTCATCATTGAGCCAGGTGCCGGCACCCAGGGCCCGCAAGGGCGTACGGCCGATGGCCTGGTCGACGCTGGTCAGGCTGCCAGCCGGCACGGTGCGCAGTTTTTCCACGGCGACATCGGCAGCGGTGAGGGGCACAAAAGGCGCAACCGCGTGCACCAGCACGACGACGGGCTGGCGGGTCTGGTCTTCCACGACCGCAACGGTTTTTTCAACGGAAATGACAGGTTCTGGCGAGGGCGCTACGGCGGGTGCCGGTGGACGACTCAGCACCAGGCCCCAATACCCTGCAACCAGGGCTCCGATAAGCAGCAAGCCAGCCAGGACCATGCTGATACGACTGTTCATGACGGCGCTCCCTATCCTGTTGCACTGCTTTTATTCCCGTTTATCCAAACGAGTTAAATTCGCAACTGGGCTGTGATGAACAACTAACGATTTGGCTATTTGAAGGTAGCCCAGCTAGGACAAATTGCCATTACTGAATGAAAAATTTATCTGCGCGGTTACAGCGGGGGCTGTAAATAACGGATTTGTGGGGCTGGCGGGGTGACTAATACTTTGTGATTAATTCGTTCTTACAGTTGTGAGTGTTAAATTTGTTGACAATGCTCTAGTGGCACACGGCAATCATTGTGCGGGCCAGCTGTATCGGCGCTTTGTGGCGCATGAAGGAGATCTCATATGATCCTTGACCTGTTCTTGAAATTTTACATTCACGCTCAGTTATTCTTGCGTCGCAGAGACGGAGCATCGGCCATCGAATATGTAATTATCGTGGCGATAGTTGCATTGGTTATCATTGGCTTCGGCACTGGACTTGGCGATAAAATCAAAGGCGTCTTCCAGAAAGTGTCAGACGCCTTGCCGGCGGCGACTTAACATGCAGCGTTGTCTGTAATTGTTTTGGCGATTCTCTTTATCAGGTACCGCCCATGACCCACCCTTCGTCATCCCGCCAACAAATCCTATTGGTGGATGACGAGGAGGATGCGCTGGTGGAGTTGGCCGAATCCCTCGAAAACGAGGGATTCGTGTGTTTCACCGCGAACTCCGTCACCTTCGCCTTGCAAGAATTGACACTTCACCCTGATATCGCCCTGGTCATCACCGATCTGCGCATGCCCGAGGAAAGCGGTATCTCCTTGATCAAACGCCTGCGCGAACACACCTCACGCTCGCAGTTGCCTGTGATCGTGATGTCGGGTCATGCAGAAATGGATGACGTCAGCGATATGCTGCGCTTGCAGGTGCTGGACCTGTTTCGCAAGCCTATCTACCTGGTGCGCTTGCTCGATACCCTCAACAACCTGTTTCCCCTCTCTACACCTGGTCGGTAACGGACCGGCACCGCTTATTAAATGTGGGAGCTGGCTTGCCTGCGATAGCGGTGGTTCAGTTAAAGATTCATTGACTGACACACCGCCTTCGCGAGCAAGCCCGCTCCCACATTTAGCTCGTGGGGCACCAGGCACTTTGTCGTCGACTGTCCGGCCGTCATCGCAGGCAAGCCAGCTCCCACATAAGCTCCCACGCAACAGCTTCACAGTTGATAACTGAAACTCAGCGTATATCGCGGCCTGCGGTTAAAGCTGTCCAGGGCGATATCCGACATGGGCTTGGCCGCCTCCAGCGCGATGTTGTAGTACTTCTTGTCGCCAAAGCGTAGACCCACCGCTGCCGAGGACATGTCATTGGCCTTGACTGGCAGGTCGTTGAACCAGGATTTGGCGCGGTCGACTACGACGTAGGGTTGCAGGATCTTCACCCAGTTGCCGGTGCGGTTGAAGCTGTAGTTGACCTCGTACGCCACCCCCCAGCCTTTGTCGCCCGAGCCTTGGTCGTCCGGGTAGCCACGGCCGAAATTCTGCCCGCCGAAGGTCACGCGTTCGCTGTCGGGCAGGGTGTTGTCGCTCCAGTACAGCGCACCGGAGAGCACGCCTTGCCAGTTGTCGAAGAACTTGTCGCTTTGCACGCCGGAAAGGCGCAGGCGGAAGAAGTCGAGGTCGGGTTTGGCCACGCCCAGGTCACTGCGGGCCTTGGCGCCCAGACCGTCGATGCCCTGGTACAGGCCACCACTGATGATGCGCAGGCGTTGCGCGTCGGCTTTGCGCCAATCGCCTTCGAAGGCCAGGGCACGCAGGTTGGATTCGATGTCGAAACTCAGCGGGAAACCCACCAGTTTGTAGCGCGTGGTCTGGTCGACGGCGTACAGGCGCGTACCCAGGGTGAGTGACTCGGTGGGGGAGGCAATGAACGGGTGGCTCAGGCCAATGGAGTAACGGTCGATGGACTGGTGCGGCTTGAGTTCGAAACCGCCGTCCAGTTGTACGCTGCTGTTGGGGTCGGCGCGATAGCGTTCGGCGGCGAGTGCCAGTTGGGTGCCCTCGGCGTTGATGAACTGGTTGTAGTCCACGCGGTAGTAATGTTCTTTGTCCTCGCCGGGCGGGAACAGGCCGCTGACGCTGAGCTGTTCGCCCATGGACGTCTGGGAATTGCTGGTAGCGCTCAGCAACGCTTGCGTGCCGCCACGGCTTTTTTGCACCAGGCTCATGCTGGTAGTGAAAGGTTTGCGGCTGGCCTGGATCTGCATGTGCGTGGCGCCATCGGTGGTGCCCGGTGGCGGTACTTGCGCCTGTACGCTGAGGCCGGGGATGCGGCTCATCAGCGTGGTGTAGCGCTCGAACGTCTTGCGGGTCAGCGGGCGCTCAGCCAGGAGCTTCTGCGCGAGCTTATCGACGTAGGCCGACACCGAACCGATGTCGCCGGTTTGTTGATAGTCCTTGATGTAGCCCTCCACCAGTACCACGCGGACCAGGCCGTTTTCGAAGTTCTGTTGCGGCAGGAACGCGTAGGACAGCAGGTAGCCATCCTCCTGATAACGGCGGGTGATGCCACGGGTCGCTTCAATCAGTTGGGCGAGGTTGGTTTCCCGTCCAATCAACGGCGCATACACCTTTGCCGTCTCGGCGAGCGGGTAGACCGTTCCGCCTTCGATCTGCAACTTTCGAATAGTGACCTTGGTGTCCATCAACAGCGGTTGGCCGGCAGTCGGCGGCGCTTCAGGTACCTGGGTTTTCGACGTGGGTGGTCGGTAGGCATCAGCGGGCAGGTTGGGCACCGGCAGGGTGCGGACAGTGTCGTTGCTGTTAAGAAAGCTGGGAAGGGTCTCGGCCTGGGCGTAGGCACTGAGGGTGAGCAATAACAACGGCGTCAACACGCGCATAGGACACTCCATGGTCAACTGCAGCAGCGCTTCGGGCCCGCCGGGTTCTGGGACTCGGTTCGGGAGGGTGGCGAGTGATAAAGCGTGTCGCCGCCCATAAAAAAGACGAGAGACTTATTAAAGGTCTCTCGTCTCAACCAAGCGTAGGCGCTGTAGGGGAGGCCGTCTAATCGGCCAGGTGCATTTCTATTTGCCGGTCAGGCCGTTCAACAAACCGCCCAGACCGCCTGTGGCTGTAGTGCCGCCTGTGGTTGTGGCCGTGCCGGTTGTTGTGGCGGTGGTGCCGATATTCAGGCCGCCGAGCAAACCACCGCTGGTGCCGCCAGTGGTGCCGCCGGTTACCAGGCCACCCACCGAGGCGACGGTGCCGCCGACCGCTGTGACGGTGGTGCCTACCGCGTTGGTGATCGGGTTGGCATTGGCTGCTGTCAGGTTGGTGCCCAAGCTGCTGACTGCGCCGCCGACTTGAGTGACCAAACCATTCACCGGAGCTCCCACACCGGTAGTCGTGCCGATGGTTTGCGTCAGGTTGGTGACGCCGCTGGTCACAGGGTTGAGCGCTGCGCCGACATTGGCGGCCACGGTGGCGACCGGTGCGGTAGCTGCGGTGTTTGCTACACCTGTGCCACCTAGCACAGTGCCCAGCGAGGCAACGGTGCCGCCGACTGCACCACCGGTCACACCCGCTGCACTGACGGTGCCGTTGGTGTTGCCCACGTTCAGGCCGGTACCTACGTTAGCCACCAGGCCACCCACCAGCTCTGGAATACCGGGAGCCGAGGTGCCACCGGTTGGGGCCACATAACCGCCCGATTTATCCAGTGTGCCACCGACGCCAGTGAGCACGGTGCCGACAATACCGGTGACTGGGTTGCCGGTGCCGCCAGTGCTGGCGACTTGAGTACCCAGGCCAGTGACAGCCGAACCGACTTTATCCAGTACGCCATTGAGTGGAGCGCCCAGGCCGGTTGCGTTGCCCAGGTTGCCGGTGGTGTTTTCCACCAGCGACACCACAGGCACCACGACTTTGCTGCCCAAGGTGTTGGTCAACGAACCCAGCGGGCCGGTGGTGCTGGCCGTGCTGAGGGTGTCGCCGAGCATGGTAACGGTGGTGCCGACTTTATCCACGACGCCACCTACCGCTGTGCCCACGCCACCTGTCACGCCGCCGACCACAGGTATGCCGCCCAGAGTGGTTGACAGCGATTGGCCGGTGGTCGAGAGGCCGCCGCCCAGGTCCGCCACGCCATTACCTACGCCTGCCACTGTCGTGCCGAGGGAGTTGCTGTTGGTGCCCAGTGAGCCCAAGCCGGCGGTTACGCCAGTGCCGATGCTGTTAACAGCGGTGCCTGCCGAGGTGACCAGGCCGCCAGCGGTTGCGCCGACGATCGGTACGCCATTCAGCGTCGAACCCAGGTTACCGACCGCTGTACCGACATTGCCGACTGTGGTGCCAAGGGTGCCGGCGATTTGGCCGGTGACCAGTGGGGTGGTTGTCGAACCTGTTCCGCCACCGGTGCCGCCGCCAGTGCCTCCGCCGGTGCCGCCGCCAGTACCGCCACCAGTACCGCCGTCACCGCCGCCGGTGCCACCGCCCGTACCGCCGTCGCCGCCGCCAGTGCCGCCGCCAGTGCCGCCGTCACCGCCGCCAGTGCCACCGCCTGTACCGCCATCACCGCCACCAGTACCTCCACCTGTACCGCCTCCGGCACCTGCACCCGCATCCGGCGATGACGCCGCCACGCTGGATTTATGCCCGCCACCACCGCTGCTGCAGCCGCCCAGGCTCATTGCCAGAACGAGGGCCAGCGCGGTACTTGCTTTCCAAAACACTACTTGAGTTTTCATGATTGAGTTCCTTGCACCTGGTACAACCTTGGTTGTTTCAAACCCTCGTTATTTCTTTGGATAACGATAGGTTTGTCCGTGTGGCTATCTCAGGCCAAGGCACTCTTTCATGCAATGCTCAACTTGGTATTAACGATTTATATACACCCGGCCACAGTCGGCTTAATGACTAATACCAAAGGTGTAATGGATGGATGTTGCAGGATATTTAGATGATTAAAATCAAAGTGTTGTAAATAAAGGCGGACCTCGTAAGGTCCGCTATAACTTAGGGTGTATATATACAATTAATCAGAATTTCTCACGCAATCGGCTGCCACTTCCCCAGCATATGTTGTATATCCCCAGCGCCTTTGAGTTCCAACGCCCCGCTGGAACCGGCCGCGCTGCTCATCAATATCACTTCACTGGGCAGGCGCACCGGCTTCATGAACTCGACGTCAATTTCAATATTGGCGGCCGGCAAGTGTTCTGCCAGCGCCGCGAGGGTGCGCGCCTTGTTCCACAACCCGTGAGCGATGGCCTGGGGAAAACCGAACAGCTTGGCGGTTGGCGCACTGAGGTGGATGGGGTTGTAGTCGCCAGACACGCGGGCGTAGCGGCGGCCTATGTCAGTGGGCGCTTTCCAGCGCGTCAGTTCGGTGAGCGTGCCCTGAGTCTGCAATCCGCTGTCCGCAGCTTCGCCTTCAAGCTTCACGCCCCGACATAACATCTGGCTTTCGGCTTCCCACAGGAGCCCAAGGGCATCCTCTACAACGGTGACGATGTCAAAGGTGGCCCCCTTGGGATGGGGGCTGAGATTGTGTGCGTAAACGCCGACACTCACGTCACCCACTCCACCTAGAGGCCGATGAATAAGGATGCGATTGCGCAGGTGGATCAACCCCAGCAGCGGAAATGGAAAAGTCTTGTCCGTCAGCAATTGCAGTTGCAGGCCGAACGCGAGGATATGCGGATAAGTCGCCGGCAGCATCGGGCTGTCAGCAAAGCCGCACACCTTGCGGTACGCCGCAACGGCGCTGGGATTGACACTCATCCGGCAGCGCAACCCACGTTCGGGCAATGTGCTGCCGGTGATCTTGCGCTTGAGCGCCGCACGCCAGTACAGCGGCAGTAGAGACGGGGTGCTGTCCAACGTTTGCCATTGCATGCTCACGCTCCCAGAAGACTTTGCCCACACACCCGCAGCGCCTGGCCGCTGACCGCACCGGAACCCGGTTGGCTCAGCCAGGCGACGGCTTCGGCCACATCCTGAGGCAAGCCACCTTGGCCCAGGGAGCTCATGCGGCGCCCGGCCTCGCGAAGGGCGAAGGGAATATGCGCGGTCATCTGGGTTTCGATAAACCCGGGCGCGACGGCGTTGATGCTGATCCCACGTTCCTTCAACAGCGGCGCCCAGGCTTGAGCCAGGCCGATCAACCCGGCCTTGCTCGCGGCATAGTTGGTTTGCCCACGGTTGCCGGCGATGCCACTGATGGAGGCCAGCAACACCACCCGTGCGTTGTTTTGCAGGGTGCCGCTGTCGAGCAGGGCCTTGGTCAGCACTTGCGCAGCCTTGAGGTTGACCGCCAGCACTGCGTCCCAGTATTCCGGGGTCATGTTGGCCAGGGTTTTGTCGCGGGTGATGCCGGCGTTGTGCACCAGGATGTCGAGCCCGTCTGGCAGGTGTTCGATCAGTTGGCGTGCGGCATCTTCGGCGCAGATGTCCAGCACCACCGTGCGCGCATTCAGGCGTGCGGCCAGGGCTTCGAGGTCAGCCTTGGCCTGGGGCACATCGAGCAGAATGACCTCGGCGCCGTCGCGGGCCAGGGTTTCGGCGATGGAGGCACCGATGCCTCGAGCGGCGCCGGTAACCAATGCCTTGCGCCCGGCCAGCGGGCGCGTCCAGTCTTGCACCGGGGTATCGCAAGCTGCCAGGCGAATGACCTGGCCCGAGATGTAAGCGCTCTTGGGCGAGAGGAAAAACCGCAGCGCGCCTTCCAACTGGTCTTCAGCGCCGTCGCCCACGTAGAGCAACTGCAGCACGCCACCGCTGCGCAGCTCCTTGGCCAGGGAACGGCTGAACCCTTCCAGGGCGCGCTGGGCGCTGGCGGCGAACGGATCGCTGAGGCTTTCCGGCGCCCGGCCAAGGATCACCAAGTGGGCACTGTGGTCGAGGTTTTTAAGCAGTGGTTGGAAGAATTCGCGCAGCTGCTTGAGCTGGTCGGCTTGCTGCAAACTGCTGGCGTCGAACACCACCGCCTTGAGCTTGGGGCCGTGCCCTGGAATCCACGCGGGCGCTGTCGAGGCTTCGGCGCCGTAGCTGTAGACGGCGTCGGTGAGTCGGTTGGCAAACGCCAGCACCTGGGTCGCCAGTGCGCCACCGCCCAGCAGCAGTGCGCCTTCGACCGGGCGCAGGCGTCCGGCTTGCCAGCGTTCCAGGCGTACCGGTGACGGCAGGCCAATGGCGGCGACCAGGCGATGGCCGAGGCTTGAGTTGGCGAAGTCGATATAACGGTCAGACATGGAACGCTCTCCGAAGGCTGGGGTTCAAAGGTTGACCACCCTGGGGTGGCAGTCGTTCGATTGAGCCTAGGCTAGGCTTGATGATTCCACCCACTACCACAAGGGAGCTTTCCATGACTCAATTGCGCCGTGTAGCGATCATTGGCGGTAACCGCATTCCTTTCGCCCGTTCCAATGGCCCCTACGCCACGGCGAGTAACCAGGCGATGCTGACCGCCGCGCTGGAGGGCCTGATCGAGCGCTACAACCTGCACGGCCTGCGCATGGGCGAGGTGGCCGCCGGCGCGGTGCTCAAGCATTCCCGTGATTTCAACCTGACGCGTGAATGCGTGCTCGGCTCGCGCCTGTCACCGCAAACCCCTGCGTACGACATCCAGCAAGCCTGCGGCACGGGGCTTGAGGCGGCGCTGCTGGTGGCCAATAAAATTGCCCTGGGCCAGATCGAATGCGGCATTGCCGGCGGGGTGGACACCACCTCGGACGCGCCGATTGGTGTGAATGAAGGGCTGCGCAAGTTGCTGCTCAAAGCCAACCGCAGTAAATCCATGGCGGACAAATTAAAAGTTCTGTTACAACTTCGTCCCCAGCACCTCAAGCCGGAACTGCCGCGCAACGGCGAACCGCGCACGGGTTTGTCCATGGGTCAGCACTGCGAGCTGATGGCCCAGACTTGGCAGATCCCCCGCGCCGAGCAGGACCAACTGGCGTTGGAGAGCCATCAGAAGATGGCGGCGGCCTACGCCGCAGGCTGGCACAACGATTTGCTTACGCCCTTTCTCGGCCTCACCCGCGACAACAACCTGCGCCCCGACCTGACCCTGGAAAAACTCGCCAGCCTCAAGCCGGCCTTCGAGCGCAGCGAAAAGGGCACGCTCACCGCGGGCAACTCCACACCGCTGACCGATGGTGCCTCTCTGGTGCTGCTGGGCAGCGAGGCGTGGGCCAAGGAGCGTGGGCTACCAATCCTGGCTTACCTGCGTGATGGCGAAGCAGCGGCGGTGGATTTTGTCCACGGCGCCGAGGGCCTGTTGATGGCGCCGGTTTATGCGGTGCCACGCTTGCTGGCGCGCAACGGCCTGACCTTGCAGGACTTTGATTACTATGAAATCCACGAAGCCTTCGCCGCCCAAGTGCTGTGCACGCTCAAGGCCTGGGAAGACGCCGACTATTGCAAGACCCGCCTGTGCCTGGACGCACCGCTGGGGTCGATCGACCGCAGTCGGCTCAACGTCAAGGGCAGTTCCCTGGCGGCGGGCCACCCGTTTGCCGCCACCGGTGGGCGGATCGTCGCCAACTTGGCTAAATTGTTGGATGCGGCGGGCAAGGGCCGTGGGCTGATTTCCATTTGTGCCGCCGGTGGTCAAGGCGTGACGGCGATAATCGAACGCTGATTGCCGATAAAATTGGCCCATTGAATGCATTCCCAAGGGGTCAGAGGTCAGTAGCCTCTCCCCCCGGCGAGCCGATTGCCGTATAACGAGTTCCACACGCGTGTTTGGTAATACAGGACCCACAATAAAAGCTGATGAAGACTCCTAAACGCATTGAACCCCTGATCGAAGACGGTCTGGTCGACGAAGTGCTGCGCCCTCTGATGAGTGGTAAAGAAGCAGCTGTTTATGTGGTGCGCTGCGGCAATGAATTGCGTTGCGCCAAGGTTTACAAGGAGGCGAATAAACGAAGTTTTCGTCAGGCATCCGAATACCAGGAAGGCCGTAAGGTCCGTAACAGCCGCCAGGCGCGAGCCATGGCCAAGGGCTCCAAGTTCGGCAAGAAAGAAACCGAAGATGCCTGGCAGAACGCTGAAGTGGCGGCGCTGTTCCGCCTGGCCGGTGCGGGCGTTCGCGTGCCCAAGCCGTACGACTTTCTTGAAGGCGTGCTGTTGATGGAACTGGTGGCCGACGAATACGGCGATGCGGCGCCGCGTCTGAATGACGTCGTGCTGGACCCGGACCAGGCGCGCGAATACCACGCCTTCCTGATCTCCCAGATCGTGCTGATGCTGTGCACCGGCCTGGTGCACGGTGACCTGTCCGAGTTCAACGTACTGCTCACGCCTACGGGCCCGGTGATCATCGACCTGCCCCAGGCGGTGGATGCGGCGGGCAACAACCACGCCTTCAACATGCTGGAGCGCGACGTCGGCAACATGGCTTCCTACTTCGGGCGTTTTGCCCCGGAGTTGAAGAAGACCAAATACGCCAAGGAAATGTGGGCGCTGTATGAAGCCGGCACCTTGCACCCGGCCAGTGTGTTGACCGGTGAGTTCGACGAACCGGAAGAACTGGCGGATGTGGGCGGTGTGATCCGCGAAATCGAAGCGGCGCGGCTGGACGAAGAGCGTCGCCAGGCGATTCGCGCAGCGGATGATGCGCCACCGAGCAAAGTACCGGACGAGCCACCGCCACCGCCTTGGATGCAGTAACTTACAACGGCGCTGATCGTTCCCACGCTCTGCGTGGGAATGCATCCCTGGACGCTCTGCGTCCTAAAGCGTGACGCGGAGCGTCGAAAGCGGCATTCCCACGCGGAGCGTGGGAACGATCATTGTGCTGTCTGTCAGGCGCAGCAGTTACCCGCTGCTAATTCCTTGAGGATCGGGCAATCGGGCCGATGATCGCCCTGGCAGTGCTCCATCAGGTCCTGCAAGGTATCGCGCAGTTGCCCCAGCTCGCGAATCTTGTGATTGAGCTCGTCGATGTGCTGGCGCGCCAAGGCTTTTACGTCGGCGCTGGCTCGCTGGCGGTCTTCCCACAGGGTCAGCAACTTGCCGACTTCTTCCAGTGAAAACCCCAGGTCCCGCGAGCGCTTGATGAACGTCAGGGTGTGCAGGTCATCGTGGCCGTACACGCGGTAGCCGCTGTCGGTGCGGTGGGCGGTTTTCAGCAGGCCAATGGATTCGTAGTAGCGAATCATCTTCGCGCTTAGCCCGCTGGTGCGGGCGGCTTGGCCGATGTTCATGGGCGTTGATCCTCCAAGTCCTTGGGTTTCCAGGTTTTCAACAACAGGGCGTTACTCACCACGCTGACGCTGGATAAGGCCATGGCGGCGCCAGCCAGTACCGGGTTGAGCAGGCCGAAGGCGGCCAGGGGAATGCCGATCAAGTTATACACAAAGGCCCAGAACAGATTCTGTCGAATTTTCGCGTAGGTCTTGCGGCTGATCTCCAGGGCGGCCGGCACCAGGCGCGGGTCGCCACGCATCAAGGTAATGCCGGCGGCGTGCATGGCTACGTCGGTGCCGCCGCCCATGGCGATGCCGATATCGGCAGCGGCCAGGGCGGGCGCATCGTTGATACCGTCGCCGACCATGGCCACCACGCCGGTTTTTTTCAGCTCGGCCACGGCAGCGGCTTTATAGGCAGGCAGTACTTCGGCATGCACATCGTCGATGCCCAAGGCCTCGGCCACCACCCGTGCACTGCCGTGGTTATCGCCGGTGATCAAGTGGCTGCTGATGTGCTGCGCCTTGAGTTGCTGCACGGCCTGCAACGCGCCGGGCTTGAGCGTGTCGCCAAAGGCAAACAGCCCCAGCACGCGGGGTTGCGCGCCTTGCTCGATCAGCCAGGACAAGGTGCGGCCTTCGGCTTCCCATTCCTTGGCACGCGGGCCTAAATCGCCTGCGTCCAGGCCGGTCTCTTCCAGCAAGCGGCGATTGCCCAGCGCCAATGGACGACCGTCGAGCGTACCGGCAATGCCGCGCCCGGTCAGGGATTGGCTGGCGCTCACATCGGCCACGTCCAAGCCTCGTTCGCGGCAAGCATCCAGCACTGCCTTGGCCAGTGGGTGCTCACTGCCGCGTTGCAAGGCGCCGGCCTGTTGCAACAACAGGGCTTCGTTGCCATCCACGGCCGCCAAGTGGGCAATGTTGGGCGCGCCGGAGGTGAGGGTGCCGGTTTTGTCGAACACCACGGCGCTCACGGCATGGGCGCGCTCCAGGGCTTCGGCGTCCTTGATCAGGATGCCGTGGCGTGCGGCGACGCCGGTGCCAGCCATGATCGCGGTCGGCGTGGCCAGGCCCAAGGCACAAGGGCAGGCGATCACCAATACGGCGACCGCATTGATGATGGCGGTTTCCAGGGAGGCGCCGTACAGCCACCAGCCCACCACGGTGATCAGCGCCAATACCAGCACGGCCGGCACGAACACCTGGCTGACTTTATCCACCAGTTTCTGGATCGGCGCCTTGGCGGCCTGGGCGTCTTCGACCAGGCGGATGATGCGCGCCAGCACGCTTTCCGCGCCCAGGGCGAGGGTGCGCACCAGCAAACGGCCTTCACCATTGATGGCGCCACCGGTGACCGCGTCGCCGGGTTGTTTGGGCACCGGCAGGCTTTCGCCGCTGATCAGCGCCTCATCGGCATGGCTCTGGCCTTCTACCACCTCACCGTCCACCGGGAAGCGTTCGCCGGGTTTGACCAGCACCAGGTCACCGTGCTTCAAGGCACTGATGGCGACGTCTTCTTCGCGGCCGTCCTGCACGCGAATCGCCCGTTCCGGCCGCAAGGCTTCAAGGGCGCGGATGGCGCTGGCGGTCTGGCGCTTGGCGCGGCTTTCCAGGTATTTGCCCAGCAGCACCAGGGCGATTACCACCGCCGAAGCTTCGAAGTACAGGTGCGGCGTCACGCCTGGGGCGGCGGTGAGCCATTCATAAATACTCAAGCCGTAGCCGGCACTGGTACCGATCGCCACCAGCAGGTCCATATTGCCGGCGCCGGCGCGCACGGCTTTCCACGCAGCGGCATAAAAGCGCGCACCCAGGATGAATTGCACCGGCGTGGCCAGGGCAAACTGTATCCAGGCGGGGAGCATCCAGTGCAGCCCGAAGGGTTCCACCAGCATCGGCAGCACCAAGGGCAACGCCAGCAGAATGCCCGCCACCAGTGACCAGCGCTCGCGACGCAGGCGCCGGGCTTGATCGGCGTCGGTGGCGGTTTCGCTTTGGGGCAGGGTGGCGGTGTAGCCGGCCTTGTCGACGGCGGCGATCAACACGCTGGGGTCCATCTGGCCCTGTACTTCGATGTGCGCGCGTTCATTGGCCAGGTTGACGCTGACACGTTGCACGCCCGGCACCTTGCCCAGCGCGCGTTCGACCCGCCCGGCACAGCTGGCACAGGTCATGCCGCCTATGGGCAGGTCAAAGGTGGTGGATCCATTCATTGGGGCAGTCCTCCAAGAGAAGTTGCCACTAGGATCAACCTTAACCTGTGGGGAAGGTCAAGCCCGATCGTTCCCACGCTCTGCGATCGTCCCCACGCTCTGCGTGGGAATGCAGCCCGTGACGCTCCGCGTCACCCTGGCGTTGAAGTAGTGCCTTGTACCCGGGACGCGGAGCGTCCGATGAGGCGTTCCCACGCAGAGTGGGAACGATCGTGGGGTTACTCAGTATTCCAATGCCGCAGCTTTGAGGTACATGCCGTCCGGGCCCAGGGCAATGCGCAATTTGCGTACATCACCGGCTTTCAAAGTGATGTTCTGCGCGGCAGGTGCGAGCATGCCCGGCTGACAGCCTGGCGCTTGGCCCGGCAACAGTTTCAGGCGCAGCGACGTATCGCCGGGGGGAAGATTGAATGAAGTGGCCTGTTCCTGGAACAGACGCCCGGCGAGTTGGTCCTGGATATACAGGCCGATCTCGCAGTAGGTCGGCACTTCCAGGCGTTCGCGGGAAATAATCAGCACTGCATAATCTTCAGCAGCGAGGGCCTGGGGCGCAGCGGCAGGCAAGCTCATCAGGCCGGCAAGGGCAAAAAACAACCAGCGCATGGCGAATGCTCCGTGGTTCACAGCTAGGAAGGTTGAAGCTTGGCCGACGTCGCCGCCGAATACCAGCCCGGCAGAAATACTGAGAACTTGACCTTGCCATCATGGCAAGCTCGACACTGGGCTCAACCTCATCAAAGGAGTCATGTCATGCAAATATTTAGCGTTGAAGGAATGACCTGCGGCCATTGTGTTAAAGCGGTGACCCAGGCGGTACAGAGCCAGGATCCGGCGGCGAGTGTGGAAGTCGATTTGAAGGCCAAAGAAGTGCGGGTGGCAAGCGGTCTGTCCTCGGACAAAGTGATCGACCTGATTACCGAGGAAGGCTACAGCGCCAAGCTGGCGTGATTTTTCTGATCGTTAGCCACCTAACGTAATGTTCATGGCACCCAAGCGCGGCTAGACTGTTGAGCTGCCGACTCACTTGGGTGTCTGATGAACCTTCGCATAATCCTGATTCTGGGCGCCTTGAGCGCCTTCGCGCCGTTGGCGATCGATTTTTACCTGCCGGGCTTTCCGGCAATGGCCACGGCCTTCGCCACTGACGAAAAACATATCCAGCTGACCCTGGCCGTGTATTTCGCCGGCCTGGCCATTGGTCAATTGATCTACGGGCCGTTGGCCGACCGCTTTGGCCGGCGTGTGCCGCTGCTCAGCGGCGTCACCCTGTTTACCCTCGCGTCTTTCGCTTGTGCGTATGCGCCGTCCCTGGAATGGCTGATTGGCGCGCGCTTCGTGCAGGCCCTTGGCGGGTGTGCGGGCATGGTGATTTCCCGGGCGGTGGTCAGTGACAAATGCGATGCCGTGGGCTCGGCCAAGGTGTATTCGCAACTGATGCTGGTGACCGGCCTGGCCCCGATCCTGGCGCCATTGGCCGGTGGCCTGATGGTCGGCGTGTGGGGCTGGCAGTCGATTTTCCTGGCGTTGTCGTTGTTCAGCGTGATGGCGGCCATCGCGGTGGCGGTCGGGTTGCCGGAAACCTTCCCTGCCGATCAGCCGCGCCAGCCGTTGTCGGGCTCGTTGCGCCGCTACGG
>NZ_WKCD01000289.1:0-7063 GCF_021606625.1 Pseudomonas sp. PA-4-8C | reverse complement strand
GGACACGGGACCGCAGTGATTGGTACTTATCCCTCTGGAAACGTCAGCTTGCAGACGGTCGCCGTATTCAAAAATAATCGGTGGTATCACTATGACCCGATCAAGAAGAACGTATTTGGGGCGCCGATCAAAAATTTTTCGCGCGCGGGCGCGTCGTCAATGATAGTCCGCGCCACAGGCTCTAATAACGCTGCTTTTCGGCATCTTCTGAACCTCTCCCAATCGCCAACGAATGCTGCCGCTTATCAACGAGGTCTAACTCAAGGCTCTCCTTTTGACCTGCCAGGCTTTCATGTCCATATGTCTTCCGAAGATTTAGTCAATATTGCGTTAAATAATCACTTGGCCCCTGAACAAATGGGCACGCTGGTGAGGGAAATCAAAGCGCTGAGAATCGAGGAGGCCAAACTGGTCGTATCGAACCTAAAACATGATGTGAGTGCTCCTGGTGTGATTTTCACCGATGTGTCGCAGATCGATTATCTGGCGCGTACTGACATAACATCCACGGGCCATTGCGCAGGTTTTTCCAACCTCATGGCCTTGGCGATCATGCTCGGTAAAGAAGACGAGCTGATAAAAAATATCAAACGCGCAGCGATGAATCCGGGGGACATACAAGCGGCTGAATTTATCCAGGAGCTGCATAACTTCCAGATGATCGTTGGGGACCGGTCGGCTGTTCACATGGGTAAATCTTTCAAGCAGCAAAATCACTTGGAGATCATCGACGAACTGACCAACTCCCCCACCTCGAAAACCATGAGAATCGTAACTGCGGACCATGCAATGGTAGCTGGGATAAAGGTCGAAGGTAGCAGCACAAGCTGGTTTTTCTACGACCCCGATGGCGCGCTGGTCAAATTCACAACCTTGCAGGCAATGCAGGAGGGCATGGAAAAAGTGCTCAACAGTGGCCGACATGGAAAGAATATGAACCCGTACGTCACGGATAAGGGCGATAAATTTTTTGAAACCAGTGAATTTGCCGCCAGCGATATGGACACGGTGAACGACGTTTACAAAGAGTTGTTGGACGCCGCACTGTAAAGGCATCATAGCGCGCCAATGAATGTTGGCGCGCTTGTGTTTCAGCAAACGCTCATAGGGTTTCGCCCGCGCGTGAGACTTTATCCCGCACAATGATCACAATAGGCACCTTTTGTGGGAACTTGCCAGGAAGCGCAACACTCACTAGTAAGCAGTCAGTCAATCCCATAGCCCCGTACGCTCTCCATTTTTCAGGAATATCCCTTATGCCCGCCGCCTCCACCATCCTTGTAGTCGAAGACGACGCTATCGTGCGCATGCTGATCGTCGATGTCCTCGAAGAGTTGGAGTTCCAGGTGCTCGAAGCCGCTGATGCTGGGGAAGCATTGACGGTGGTGCAAGATACCGCCCAGGTCATCGACCTGATGATGACCGACGTCGGCCTGCCCGATATGGACGGCAAACAACTGGCAACCAAAGTGCGCGAACTGCGCGCTACCCTGCCGATTCTGTTTGCTAGCGGCTATGCCGAAAACATTGACGTGCCTGCCGGCATGCAGGTGATTGCCAAGCCGTTCTCGATTGATCAATTGCGTGACAAAGTCAAATCCATGCTCTAACGCCCCTTCCCTATCGTCCTTTGCAGAGATTAACGTGACGACCGGCCAATAAAACAGGAAACTCGGCGCCTTCACGCCACGCTCTCAGATAGCACTCAGGAAGGACGCAACAACATGATTGGAAAACCGACGCGCCTGCTGTTGGCGAGCCTCTCGATTTTCATGAGCTCCGGCGCCTGGGCTGACTTCACCGCAAGCCCCAGCGAAGCCCGGGCCATCGCCAAGGAAGCCTACCTGTACGGCTTCCCCGTGGTGCAGATGTACAAGACGCTCTACACCCAGGCCGTTGATAAAGGCGGCGCCCACTTCAAGGCGCCGTTCAACCGTATCGACAACAGCGCCCAGGTGCTCACTCCCAAGGACAATGCAGTTACCACCCCTAACGTCGACACGCCCTACTCGTTCGTGTGGATGGACCTGCGTAAAGAACCGCTGGTGCTGACGCTGCCCAAGGTCGAAGACAACCGCTACTACTCGGTGCAGTTGATCGACCTCTATACGCAGAATTTCGCCTACCTGGGCACCCGCAGTACTGGCAATAACGGCGGCCACTACATGATTGCCGGGCCAGACTGGAAAGGTCAGCAGCCGGTGGACATCGACCGTGTGATCTACAGCGAAAGCAACATCGCCTACGCTCTGTACCGCACGCAGCTGTTTGATGACAAAGACCTGGGCAAGGTCAAGCAGATCCAGAACGGCTACAAGGTGCAGGCGCTGAGTAGCTATGTGAAACAACCGGCCCCCCCCAACGTGCCGAAGATCCAATGGCCCAAGCCGATGGCAACCATGACCGAAGGCCCGCAGCTGTTTCGCTACCTGAACTTCATGCTGGCCTTCGCCGCGCCACAGGACAGCGAAAAAGACCTGCTGGCGCGCTTTGCCAAGATCGGTATCGCCCCAGGCGCGCCGTTCAAGGTGAACCAGTTGACCGCCGAGCAGCGCAAGGCCCTGGAAGACGGCATCACCGATGGCCGCGCCGAATTCGCCGCGTTCAAGAAGGCCAAGGTCGACACCCACCAAGTGACCAGCGCAGACCTGTACGGCAGCCGCGACCACCTGCAAAACAACTACCTGTACCGCTACGCCGGTGCCGAGCTGGGGATGTTCGGCAACTCCAGTGATGAAGCCGCGCACTTGAGCTACGTCATCGACAGCGAGGGCAAGCCGGCCAATGGTGCACGCCACAGCTACACCGTGCATTTTGCCAAGGACCAGTTGCCGCCGGCTGATGCGTTCTGGTCGCTGACGATGTACGACGCCAAGACCAGACTGCTGGTGCCAAACCACAAGAAGCGCTACCTGATCAACTCGCAGATGTTGCCGAGCCTCAAGCTCGACGCCGACGGTGGCCTGACCCTGGCATTGCAACACCACGAACCGCCCAAGGCTGAGCAGAGCAACTGGTTGCCAGCCCCGCCCGGCCCGTTCTACGCGGTATTGCGCATTTACCTGCCCAAGCCTGAAGTCGCTAGCGGCCAGTGGAAGCTGCCAGCGTTGACGCCGCTTAAATAATTTCGGCGAATAAAAAAAGCGCGGCGGGTGATTACCCGCCGCGCTTTTTTTGACTCAGTGTTTTTTCAGTTTCACGTAAGACTGGTGCAGGTCCGACGCCCAACCGTCAATGACGCTTTTCACATCGTCGGCCTTCATGACCTGAGAATCATTGGCCAGCGGCTTGCCGGTGCCTTTGCGCACCACTTGGGCCAGCACTTTATGAGTGCTGCCATCGAGAAACTGCGCCTCGGTGCCCAGGGTGGTTTCCTGATCGCGAATGCCGGTGCCGGTGCTCACTGCCGCGGCCACCAGGGCGACGGGAATAAATTCATAAGGCTTGAGGCTTTCGGTCTTGCTGCTCACCGCGGTAATCGCCGCCCTTACCACGATCACTCCAGGGCCTGGGGCATTAGCCACGGGCAGTGACTGGGCCAGCTCGCGCTTGAGCGCCTGATTGTAATAGTCGTTGATGCCGCGCAGCGTACTCTCGGGAATCCGGGAGGTGGCCTGGGGCTTGGGGTAGAACTGGGTGGGCTCGATGTACACCGACGTGTAGCGGCTCAGGTCCAGCTGTGGATCGACCCAGCGCATCACCTCGGCCCCCGACGGTGACTTGGCTTCCTTGAGTTGGCTGTAGTTGGAAAGAAACCCTGAATACTCATCCGGCTGCACCACCTTGCTGGCGCAACCGGCCATACCGAGCGAGGCGACGCATAGTGTGCCGATCATTAGCCTTAGCTTCATTATTGAACTCCCTGGCGACCATCATCGTGAGAACGAGTGGTAGGTATAGCCAATGTTAGGACATTGCACCTTATTTAACATGGGGCATCACTCAGATTTGAACTGCTCCGGTGAATTGGCTGGCAACTGCGTATGACTCATCCGCCTTGAATGGGTAAGGTGAAGCCACACTTTTTGTCCGGAGCATCACATGCGCACCATCGGCCTTATCGGCGGCATGAGCTGGGAGTCCAGCGCCGAGTATTACCGTCTCATCAACCAGCGCGTGCGCGATCAGCTCGGCCCGCTGCGGTCGGCGCAAGTGTTGATGTACAGCGTGGATTTCGGCCCGGTGGAACAGGCCCAGCATGCCGGGCGTTGGGACGATGCCGCGCTGATCTTGGAAGATGCCGCGCGACGCTTGCAGGCCGGGGGTGCTGATTGTGTGGTGCTGTGTACCAACACCATGCATTTAGTGGCACCTCGCATTGAGGCGGCGGTGTCGATTCCCTTCCTGCATATTGCTGATGCCACGGCGACGGCGGCTCTGGAGGCTGGGACCTTGACGGTAGGCTTGCTGGGTACCGCGTTCACCATGGAGCAGGATTTCCTTAAATCGCGCCTCGCCGCCCAGGGGCTCACCGTGCTGGTGCCAGACGCGGATGAACGCAAGGCGGTGCACCGAATCATCTATGAAGAGTTGTGCGTGGGCGTCATCAGTGACGCCTCGCGCCAGGTGTATCAGCGGGTGATCCAGACACTCGCGGCACGCGGTGCTCAGGCGATTATTCTCGGCTGCACGGAAATTTGCCTGCTGATCCAGCCCGAACACAGCGCCCTGCCACTGCTGGACACCACCGCGCTGCATGCGCAGGCCGCGGTCGGGTTTGCCTTACAGGGCACAGGTATCGCCACAACTTTTTTAGCCGCTACCTGAACCCAATATCCTGGTTGGCTGTCAGGCCTTCTTCGCGAGCAAGCCCGCTCCCACAGGGGATCTGTGTCGGGCGCTGATTTTGTGGGCAATGTATGACCAATGTGGGAGCTGGCTTGCCTGCGAAGACGGCCTCACAGTCAACACAGTTGGATTGTGTACATATCCATTGCTGCGGTAACGGCCACTTAGGGTTCCGCCCTGACGGCGTCTTACTTTTGAAAAGCGCAAAAGTAAGCAAAACGCTCTTGCCCCACCACTCGGCACCTCGCCTGGGCTCGGTGTGCCCGAACGCAGGCTTGAATCCGTGGGCCGCCGCCACGCGCCATCCATGGCGCGGGGCGGCAAACCCGGCGTCCTGCCGGGTTACCCACGAATTCAAGCCTGCGTTCGGCCAGCGTGGTTTGACGGGGCGCCTAAGATCAAAAGCAGGTCAAGAGCAAGATCAAGAGCGGCTCGCTTCGCATCGTGGTTACCGTTGAGCTTACAGAGTTATGTAGATACCTATGCTGCGATAGCGGTGGTTCAGTTGAAGATTCAGTGGCTGACACAACGCCATCGCGGGCAAGCCCGCTCCCACAGGGAATCTGTGCCAAACGCTGATTTTGTGGGCAGTGCATGACCAGTGTGGGAGCTGGCTTGCCTGCGATAGCGGTGGTTCAGTTAAAGATTCAGTGGCTGACACAACGCCATCGCGGGCAAGCCCGCTCCCACAGGGAATCTGTGCCAAACGCTGATTTTGTGGGCAATGCATGACCAGTGTGGGAGCTGGCTTGCCTGCGAAGACGGTGGTTCAGGCAAAGACTCAGTAACTGACACACTGCTTTCATCGAAGTTGTATAGATCCCTATGCTTACAGGATCAAGCCGATGTGCGCAGGCGCGCCATGCTGAAGGTGTCGACAAACACGCCATCACGCAGGGCATAATCGCGCAACCGCCCTTCCACTTCGAAGCCGAACTTGCGGTACAGGTTGTGCGCAGCTTCGTTGTCGGCGTAGACCGTCAGTTCCACACGGCGCAGGTTCATCCAGTTGTCGGCCACCTCCAGTGCGGCCGCCAACAACCGCGAACCGACGCCCTTGCCCTGCCAGGCGGGCGCCACGCCCATACCCAATGAGCCAACGTGGCTCTGGCGTACACGCAAGTACTGCTCAAGCCCCAGTTGACCAATCACCTCAGTGCCCTGCACCGCCACCAACTGCAGGCGCCGCTCGTTATCCATCACCAGGCGCTTGCGCCACATCTCAACCGACTGAAAAGGCATTTGCAGCACCTGACGGCAAACAGCCGGTTCGTTGTAGAGCGCGGCGACGCCCTCCAGGTGGGCCTCGGTAAAACGCTGGATCACGATAGACGGTTCAGGCACGTGCATTGCATTTCATCCTATGAAAGACAGGTGGCCGGCCAGTGTAGAGGCTAAGTCGCCCACCTGACGAGCCGGAGTTTTCCCACCGGCCAACCAGCACCATCCTGCATCTGAACGATAGCGATCCTTGCGCGCAACGCCGATACTCAGCCCAGGCCCTGCCCCGTCAACCCGACGCTTTGGCCTTCACCCTGTGACGAGAACAACAAAAAAAGTCCCACAGAGGAACACCCATGAACCGTCTCGATCCCGCGAGCCTGTTACAGGCTTTCAGCACTCTGACCCTGGACCTGCAACGCCTGGCCCAACACCAGGACATCGAACACTTTCAACACCATGCCCTGGCGCGCCTTAGCCAATTGCTGGCCTTCGACAGCGCCTGGTGGGGGCGCTCGGCGGTTATCAACGGTTTACCGCACGAGCACAACAGCTACCTCTACCAGTTGCCCCCCGACTATCTGGCGGACTGGCAGTCGATCCGCCATCTGGACGTAACCGTTGCGCGGGTGCATGCGTCGCCCGGCGAGGCGGTGATCATCGATATGCGCGACTCCGCCAACGGCAGCGCCTTGAACTGGCTGGGGCAACGCCACGGCTTGGGTGAACTGCTGTGTGTGATCCATATCGACCCGCAAACCCACCTCAGCCACCACCTGACACTCTACCGCCAACCCGCTGCACCCAAGTTCAACGTGCAGGATTGCCAGATGATTAATAACTTGATGCTGCACCTGGTGGCAGCGGTCTCGGCAAACCAGATCCGCACCTTGGTGGCGATGCGGGAAACCCTGACCAGCCCGCGCAACCTCGCGCTGGCGGTGTGCGACCCACGGGGAGTGTTGCAATGTGCCGAGCGAGGGTTTGTCGACCTGCTGCTCAGCGAATGGCCGCAATGGCGCGGCCCCACCCTGCCGGTGCCTCTGGATGAACG
>NZ_WKCD01000288.1:0-7091 GCF_021606625.1 Pseudomonas sp. PA-4-8C | reverse complement strand
AAACCGGCAGGGATGCCGGTTTAGCCGCCCCGCGCCATGGATGGCGCGTGGCGGCGGCCCCCCAAATCACTGGCGGATTACGGGCACACCGAGCCTAGGCGAGGTGCCGAGTGGTGGGGCAAGAGCGCTTTGGTTACTTTCGCGCTTTTCGAAAGTGACCCGCCGTCAGGCGGAACCCTAAGTGGCCGTTACCGCAGGAATGGATATGCACACAATCCAACTGTGTTGACCGCCAGGCCGCCTTCGCGAGCAAGCCCGCTCCCACAAGTTTGACTGCGGGGTGTCAGGTAGATAGATATCGACTGCCAGGCCGCCATCGCAGGCAAGCCAGCTCCCACAGTTGGATCGCGGGGCGCCAGGTAGATAGCCATCGTCGCACCGCAGTTGTGGCCCGTTTAAGGGCACACCACATCACATCATCAGCCCGCGCGCACCAACGCAGACCACAGGTAAACGTCCGTAGCCGGCCTGTCTTTGCCAACCAAGCGGTTGTCTCACCGAACAAAGCGCGCCCTTCTCTGCCGGCCTAATTTCCACCTCACAGCAGCTCATACCCCGCTGATGAGGTACGCCATGCATCGACATTCTTCACCACGATTGGCTGATTGTTCATGGCTTCTGCAACGGCGCGACCTCGCGCCTGAGGAGTCGGCTTATTGGTTGATTGAATGGGGAACCATGCAGCTGCTGCACCGACGGCAGGTCGCCAAGCGCACCCTGCCGCCGACGCGCTGACGCCCACCCGTAGGCCTGAACCAAAATAACGAGGAGCTCAAGATGGAATCTGCAATCGACACACATCTCAAATGCCCACGCACCCTGTCCCGCCGCGTGCCCGAGGAGTATCAACCGCCGTTCCCGATGTGGGTGGCGCGCGCTGACGAGCAGCTGCAACAAGTGGTGATGGCTTATCTGGGCGTGCAGTATCAAGGCGATGCCCAGCGCAAGGCTGCATTGCAGGCGATGCGTCACATCGTCGGCAGTTTCAGCCAGGCCGACGGCCCGCAGAACTACGATTTGACTCAGCACACTGACAGCAGCGGCTTTGATAATCTGATCGTGGTCGGGTACTGGAAAGACCCTGCCGCCCATTGCCGCTGGTTGCGTTCACCCCAGGTGAATGACTGGTGGAGTTCGCCGGATCGCCTGGGTGAAGGCCTGGGTTACTTCCGCGAAATCACCGCGCCGCGCGCCGAGCAGTTCGAGACGCTGTACGCCTTCCAGGAGAACCTGCCGGGTGTTGGCGCAGTCATGGATGCCACCAGTGGCGAGATCGAAGAACACGGCTACTGGGGCTCGATGCGCGACCGTTTCCCCATCTCCCAGACCGACTGGATGAAGCCCACGAGCGAGCTGCAAGTGGTCGCGGGCGGCCCAGCCAAGGGCGGACGCGTGGTGGTGCTGGGGCACGACAACCTCACACTGATTCGTTCCGGCCAGGACTGGGCGGATGCCGAGGCAGAGGAACGCTCGCTCTACCTCGACGAAATTTTACCGACGTTGCAGGACGGCATGGACTTCCTGCGTGACAACGGCCAGCCGTTGGGCTGCTACAGCAACAGGTTCGTGCGCAATATCGACCTGGACGGCAACGTTCTCGACCTGAGCTACAACATCGGTCACTGGCGCTCAGTGGAGAAACTCGAACGCTGGGCCGAATCCCACCCGACCCACCTGCGTATTTTCGTGACGTTCTTTCGCGTGGCCGCGGGCTTGAAGAAGTTGAGGCTGTACCACGAGGTGTCCGTATCCGACGCCAAAAGCCAGGTCTTCGAGTACATCAACTGTCACCCGCAAACCGGCATGTTGCGCGACGCCCTGCCGCCCACAGCCTGAGCGCCCTAGGCGTTTAACCCCCCCAGCTTCTGCCGCCTTGCCACCTTCCACGGGTGGCCCGGTCCCCTGTGCGAGGAATAAACGATGAATAAGATCCGCCTGCTGACCCTCTCCACCCTGTTGCCCGCCCTCCACGCGAACGCGGGTGAAGTCGCGCCTGGCGACTACGAGCAATATCCGATCGGCGCCACTATCGGGGCGATTTATTACCAGCACGCCACTACGGACTCGGCTTACGCCAACGGCCACAAGGCCAGCTCTGACTTCAGGGTGACCTCGGACGTGGGCATCCTGCGTCTGCTCCATGTGTATGCCCTCAGCGACACGGTCACCATCGACCCGCAATTCCTTTTGCCTTTCGGCCACGTCTCCGGCGCAGGTGACGCCTCAGCACTGGGCAGTACTCGCGGCGTGGGCGACTTGATCCTCACCGCGCCGGTGAAATGGCGGTTCAACGAAGCCCGCGACACCCTCAGTATCGCCCCCTATGTGTATGTGCCTTCGGGCACGTATGACAAGGACGATGCGCTCAATCTCGGGGAGAATCGCTGGAAATTCGAACTGCAGAGTGCCTACGTCAAGCACTTCACAGAGAAATGGGCGATGGACCTGGTCGGCGGCGCGACCTGGTATGGCGACAACACCGATTACGGTGCAAATGCCGACCGCCTGAAGCAGGACGTGTCCTACGCAGCGCAGATCATGGGCCGTTACATGCCGGACGCCACCACCACCTTTGCTATCGGCTTGGGGCGCACCTGGGGAGGCGAGACAAACATCGAGCATGTCAATCAAGACAACGAGTTGGGCACCACCAACGTGCGTCTCACCGCCACCAAATTCGTCACCCCCACCGACCAGGTGCAACTGCAATTGGGCAAAGACCTCTCGGTGGACAACGGCACCCGCGAAGACTTCCGCATGAACCTGCGTTACGCGCACATTTTTTAACGCCAGAAACTGCGACCGCGCGCCCCTGGCGCCAAGGTGTCCCGCTCAGCCAAGTCGATGTCTTTCTCAACCAAGCCACCGCCTGGATGCGCGGACTATCTTGAGCCCCAGGCCCGCTGATAGTGAGCATGCAGTGCTCTTCGGCCATTTACGATAAGGACAGCCAACCATGGCAATCGCTCGCCCCACCCTTGAACAGCTATTGGCTATTTCGAGCAGCCTGCACATGCAACTCAGTGCGCAGCAAGCCGATGAATACCTGGCACTTATGCAGGCAAGCTTCGACGCCTATGACCTGGTTGACGAGCTGCCGGACTTCATCCCGCCGGTGCGTTATGAACGCAGCTCAGGCTACCGTCCCTCGGCCGCACACAACCCGCTCAACGCCTGGTACTTCCGCACCGAAGTCAACGGTGCGAGCGAAGGCAAGCTCGCAGGTAAAACGGTCGCCCTCAAAGACAATATTTCACTGGCTGGCGTGCCCATGATGAATGGTGCCAAGCCGCTTGAAGGCTTCGTCCCCGCCTTCGATGCCACGGTTGTCACCCGCTTGCTGGATGCCGGCGCGACTATTCTCGGCAAGGCAACGTGCGAACACTACTGCCTGTCCGGCGGCAGCCACACTTCCGATCCTGCACCGGTGCACAACCCCTATCGCCAAGGGTTTGCCTCGGGTGGTTCGTCTTCCGGCAGCGCAGCGCTGGTTGCCGCCGGCGAGGTCGACCTGGCTGTCGGCGGTGACCAGGGCGGCTCAATCCGCATCCCTTCCGCCTTCTGCGGCACTTACGGCATGAAGCCGACCCACGGCCTGGTGCCCTACACCGGCATCATGGCCATCGAGGCGACTATCGATCACGCCGGCCCCATCACCGCAAACGTACGCGACAACGCCTTGATGCTGGAGGTCATGGCCGGCGCCGATGGGCTTGATCCGCGACAAGCCGCGCCGCAGGTCGACGCTTACAGCGATTACCTGGAGCGCGGTGTCAGCGGGCTGAGGATCGGCATCCTGCGCGAAGGTTTTGAACTGGCCAACCAAGACCCGCGTGTGGACTCGTGCGTACGCCAAGCCATTGCAGCGTTTGCGCGGCTGGGCGCGCAGGTCGAGGAGGTGTCGGTGCCTGAGCACAGCATTGCCGGTTCGCTGTGGCACCCCATCGGCTGTGAAGGTTTGATGATGCAGATGATGCACGGCAATGGGGCCGGTTTTAACTGGCAAGGGCTGTATGACCTGGGTTTGCTGGACCAGCAAGCCGGGTGGCGCGATCAGGCCAATGAGCTGTCCGCCTCTCTCAAGCTGTGCATGTTCGTCGGGCAATACGGGCTGGAGCGCTACAACGGGCGGTTCTACGCCAAGGCACAAAACCTCAGGCGCGTGGCACGCGCCGGGTATGACGCCGCGTTGGCGCGCTATGACCTGCTGGTGATGCCCACCGTGCCGATCGTCGCCCAGCCCCACCCGCAGCCGGGTTGCTCGGTTACCGAGTACGTGGCCCGTGCGCTGGAAATGATCGGCAATGCCTGCGCCCAGGACATCACCGGCCATCCGGCCATGTCGATTCCCTGCGGCCTGGTAGACGGTCTACCTGTCGGGCTGATGCTGGTCGGCAAGCACTATGCCGAAGGCACGATTTACCAGGCTGCCGCAGCGTTCGAGGCGTCGGTTGACTGGAAAAACTGTTAGCCGGTAGTCCCGCGCAGCGCAAAAAGAATAAGCCGCCAGGCGCTGCCCAGAAGCTCAACGATGAGGAGTCAACTTATGAGCGCACACGAAGCAAGCACATCTACACCGGGCGAACGCGCGCAAGCGTTACTGCAAGTGCTCAAGCAGAAGGATCTGATCCCCGACGGTTACATCGAACACATGACACAGCTGATGGCACACCAATGGAGCCCGGAGAACGGGGCTCGGGTGGTAGCCAAGGCCTGGGTAGACCCGCAGTTTCGCGAACTGCTGCTCAAAGACGGCACCGCGGCGTGCGCCCAATTTGGCTATACCGGCCCGCAGGGTGAATACATTGTTGCGCTGCCAGACACGCCCAGCGTGAAAAACGTGATTGTGTGCAGCCTGTGCTCCTGCACCAACTGGCCTGTCCTGGGCTTGCCGCCGGAGTGGTACAAGGGCTTCGAGTTCCGCGCCCGACTGGTGCGCGAAGGGCGCACCGTGCTGCGGGAACTGGGCACCGAGCTGCCGGCCGACGTCATCGTCAAGGTCTGGGACACCAGCGCCGAAACCCGCTATCTGGTGCTGCCTGTACGGCCCACGGGCAGCGAATCGATGGATGAAGAGGCCCTGCGAAAACTGATCACCAAGGATGTCCTTATCGGCGTGGCGCTGCCTTAGGTGGCGTAACCGGTGCCCTTTGTTTTTTGCACTTTTCAGAGGTATTCACAATGGATGGCTTTCACGATCTCGGTGGGTTTCAAGGCTTTGGCAAAGTCCCTCACACCATCAACAGCCTGAGCTACCAACCCGTGTTCAAGCAGGACTGGGAGCACCTGGCCTACAGCCTGATGTTTGTCGGCGCCGATCACTTGAAAAAGTTCAGCGTGGACGAAGTGCGCCACGCCGTCGAGCGCCTGGATGTGCGCCAACATGTCGGTACCCAATACTACGAACGCTATGTCATCGCCACCGCCACCCTGCTGGTCGAAACCGGTGTGATCACCCAGGCGGAACTCGACCAGGCCCTGGGTTCGCACTTCAAGCTGGCGAACCCCGCGCACGCCAGTGGGCGCCCAGCGATCACCGGCCGCGCGCCCTTTGAGGTGGGCGACCGGGTGGTGGTGCGCAACGAGTATGTGGCGGGGCATACCCGCATGCCGGCCTACGTACGCGGCAAAGAAGGCGTGGTGGTGCACCGCACCGCGCAAAAGTGGCCCTTCCCTGACGCGATCGGCCACGGTGATCTGAGCGCGGCGCATCAGCCGACCTATCACGTCGAGTTTCGCGTGAAAGATCTCTGGGGCGACGCAGCAGATGATGGCTTCGTGGTGGTCGACCTGTTCGAAAGCTACCTGGACCACGCCGATGGCACGGTGAACGCATGATGGACGGCGCCCTGACAGGCCGACTGCCGGTGACGGTGCTTTCCGGCTTCCTCGGCGCCGGCAAAACCACCCTGCTCAACCATATCCTGCGCAATCGCGACGGCCTGCGCGTGGCGGTCATCGTCAATGATATGAGCGAGATCAACATCGATGCCGAGCAGGTGCAGCGCGACGTGGCGCTGCACCGGGGCCGCGATGAGTTGATCGAGATGAGCAATGGCTGCATCTGCTGCACGCTGCGCGCCGACTTGCTCGAGCAGATCAGCACCCTGGCGCGCCAGCAACGTTTCGACTACTTGCTGATTGAGTCCACGGGGATCTCCGAGCCGATGCCGGTAGCCGAGACGTTCGCCTTCCTCGACGCGCAGGGCTTCAGCCTCAGCGAACTGGCGCGGCTTGACACCTTGGTGACGGTGGTCGATGGCAGTCGCTTTGAAGCATTGCTCGAATCGCCGGGCATCGTGGCCCGCGACGACGCACCCACGCGCCATCTGACCGACCTGCTGATCGAGCAAGTGGAATACGCCAACGTCATTCTCGTCAACAAACTGGACCTGATCGACGAGCCCGGCTACCAGGCCGTGCACGCGATCCTCGCCGGCCTTAACCCGAGCGCGCGGATCATGCCGATGGCTCAGGGTAACGTGGAGTTATCCGCAATACTCGGTACCCACCTGTTTGATTTACCTAGCCTCGCGGCCTCGCCCGGCTGGATGAAAAAAATGCAGGCCGACGACACGCCGGCCTCTGAGTCGGACACCTATGGCGTGACCTCCTGGGTGTACCGCGAGCGTGCCCCGTTTCACCCGCAGCGATTGCTCGATTTTCTCCAGCAGCCCTGGCACAACGGGCGCCTGTTGCGCAGCAAAGGTTACTTCTGGCTCGCCAGCAGGCACTTGGAAACCGGCCTGCTGGTGCAAAGCGGCAGGCAGTTCCAGTGGGACTACGTCGGGCACTGGTGGAACTTCATCGAGCAGTCGCAATGGCCGCAGGATGAATATCGGTTGCAGAGCATCATGGCCAAGTGGGACAGCATTGTCGGCGATTGCAGGCAGGAGCTGGTCTTTATCGGCCAGGGCCTGGACACCCAAGCGCTGCAGCGCGCACTCGACAACTGCCTGCTGAGTACCCAGGAAATCGCCGCCGGCCCCTCGGCCTGGCAAGCCCTGCCGGGGGCAGCAATCTTTGACTCCCAGGCCTTATCGGCGCCGACGCCGTCCTTGCAGGCTGACCCTATTTGACCGAGGTAGAGG
>NZ_WKCD01000287.1:0-7134 GCF_021606625.1 Pseudomonas sp. PA-4-8C | reverse complement strand
TCCATAAATATCTGTATCTCATCTGCTTTGGCGATCGCGCCTAACGCCTGAACATCTATGTGCTGGACGTACCCCGTGTGCTGGCTTGTGATGATCAGCGCCGAACTGGGAATCACTGACTCGCAAGGGTAGGGGGATGCTCCCAAATGCGGCCATTGGACTCGATGGTTAATGGCATCAATGGCTGCCTGCTCGACACGGTCAATGGTTTCTCCCACCCGCCCAAGCTTGGACAAATGATCGATCCAGCGCAGCAGCGTGTAGACAATCAGAATGACCACTGCGATGGTTACCGCAAATAGCAAAACCCTCCCTTGTGTACCGTAGGCGCCGGTACTCAAAGCAATGATCCCAACCAGGCTGAACAGAAATGAGCCGATAAAGGTGGCCAGGGCATTTTGTGTCGTGGTGTCTTCCATCACCAGGGTCGTGGCACGGGGCGTCACGCCGCTGCTCGCCGCACTGTAGGCGCTGACCATGGTGCTTAAAGAAAAGGTCGTCACCGCGAGCATGCTTGAGGCAATGATGCCCAGTATCTTATCGACGGCGTCGGCACCGATGCGGGCGGGCAACGACTCGGGAATGTAGTCCTTGAAGACAACGGCGAGTAACGCGGTCGCAATACCCAGCAAGGAAAACAGACTCGCCCTGAACCACAGCCGTTTGGTCAATTGGTGTAGCACCCAGCGCCAGCGTGCGAGCATTTTTTATACCTTCTGCAAATAACACGACGGAACCCACCGCAAGGATTCAGGGAATCGAAGGCGGTAAGTTGATTATCCTTATGGAGTCTTTGGTCTGGCCGAGGGTTCATCCAGCGTCTTTGGTTGCTGCACACGGAATGACTCGCTTGACCCATTTACTGATCGACATGCCTTTCTGACACAACATATGATTTAACATAATATACATTATGCGTATCGCCCTATACTTAGCTGAGGGGTTCTGGAGGCTGCTTTTCACCAGGTGATCAGCGTTAAGGTGTTGCTACTAGCAACACATGTTCAGGACGATGACTCCTAGGCTTGGCCATCTGTCTCGATACGAATCTTGGCGCGTGCAACAACGGCCATCGCTTCGGCAATGAAAGCCGCGTTACCGGTGTCGTGTGCATCAGCCAAAAATACAGCTATGGCCTCTGAATCAACCAGCGCGTCTGCTGGGTCATAATCATAAATTGGCTCTGTCATCTGATCACCTGGAGAAAATAATGAACCCGAAGCCCAAGGCTAAAAATACGAGCTGGAAAGTCAAATGCCAGGATGCAGCTGATAGCACTGGCGATTTGATCATACCGCTGACTGACGATCTCCTGTCGGCCATCAAGTTGGCCAGCGGCGACACACTCGACATGGAAGTAAAACCTAACGGCACGATAATGCTGACTCCAGTTCGTGCGTAGGATCAATTGAGCCATCCACCGGCTTGATGGTTGCAGCCCATAAACGACGTGACTTGTTACCGATTACACGTGATTTCACGGGGTGCTAATTTCTAATCGTTGAGAGATAGCGTTCAAATTTGGAAGATAACGAGCAAGGATGAGCTACCCCTAGTTCATCTGTTGAGCTACCCTCCTCTTTTTTAATAGCCTTTAAGCATAACTATACTAAATGACTATTTAGTATAGTTATATCTGAGTGTCATCCATCAAAGCCTAAACCGATCCACCGACTGCGAAAGCTTCCCCGCCAAACTCGACAATTCATCCGTCGTCGACGCCGTCTCGCCAATCACCCGACTGTTACTTTCCGACATTCCCGCAATCCTCTCCACCTGATGAGCAATCTCATTACTGGCCAGGCTCTGTTCACTAATAGTGCGGGAAATATCGTTGACCAACTCAGTGGTACTCAGCGTAGCCTGGAGAATCTCGCGAATGGCGCGTTCCACTTCGGCAGTCACTGCCATGCCCTTATCCACTTGGGCAACGCCCTCCTCCATGCTGATTACCGCTGCTCGGGTGTTCTGCTGGATGCTCCCAACCATGCTGGCGATTTCCTGGGTGGAGGCGCTGGTGCGTCCGGCCAGGCTGCGCACTTCATCGGCGACCACCGCAAAGCCGCGCCCTTGTTCACCGGCGCGGGCGGCTTCGATGGCGGCGTTCAGGGCCAGCAAGTTGGTCTGGTCGGCAATCCCCTTGATCACCTGGATAATGCTGTAGATCGCTTCGGACTCCTTGTCCAGTGTGCGGATCACTTGGGCTGACTGTTGGGCAGAACGGGCGATGCCGTCCATGTCGCTGACCACTTGGTGGATGACCCGGCCACCGTCCTTGGCCAGGGTTTCAGCCTGGCTGGCCATGTCCAGGGCACGTTGGGCGTGACGGGTGATTTCTTCGATGCTGGCGGTCATTTCGCTCGCCGCGGCGGCCATGGTGCTGGCAGCCAAACTTTGTTGCTGGCTGCTGCCGGCCACCTCGTGGCAACCCTGGCTGAGGCGTTCGCTCATGCCATTCACGCCATGGGCATTGCTGCGAACCACTTCGATCATGCCGCGCAAATCCCGCTGCATCGTCGTCAGGCTGCGAATCAGCGTACTGGCTTCGTCCTGGTTCTTGGGTTCGACAATCGGCTCGCTCAGGTTGCCATGGGCAATGCTCTGGGCAATATGGCTGGCGGTGCGCAAAGGCCCCATGATGCTCAGGGTCACCCAACGTCCTTGTGCCAGCAGCAACAGCAGGCTCGCGCCCAGTACGATAATCAAGGTCCAGTTGGCGTTACTGATGGTTTGCCGGGTACCGGTGCTGGTGAGTTGGGTATTGTTTTCGATCAGTTCGCTCAACCCCGCCATTTGTTCTTCCAACTGGCTGAACGCGGCATTGAAGGTCTGCAGCTCCCCTCGTGCGGCCTCTGGATTCTCCAGGGCCAGCGCGACGATGCGCTCGCCGGCACTGATGTAGGTGTCCAGGCTGGGTTTGATTTTTTCCAGGCTGGCCTTGATCGAGGCGTCCAGCGGCAGCTTGAGGTTTTCCGCCAGAACCTCGCGGAAGTGTTCGGCATGCTCCTTGATCGAGCTGTTGACCTCGGCCGGCGTACTGGTGCTTTTGCCCAGCCCGACCAACATGGCCGACAGCACATCGGCACGCAGGGCGTCGTGCATCATGTCGGCTTCCATGTGGTTGCGCAGTACCGTCATGCTGACGTCGTTGTCCTGTACCGCATCGGCCATCCGCGTATTACCCAGGTAGCCGGCCAGGCTCATGATCAAAGCGGTGAGCAACCCGGTCGCAATCAACAGCACCAAGCGTAATTTGATCGTCATAGTGGTACCCCGTGCCAGGACCGCCGGTTGGGAACCCAACCGTTTCAATGTCGCTGCTAGCTGTATCGGCAGCTGTTGCTTGTTAGTGAAGCCTAAGTTTGCGGATCTGCGCGGTTCCCTTAAGCTGACCGTCCGTTGCTCTACCTGGATCTGCCAAATGCCTCAACGTATCGCCCGTCTCGCCCTGTTGCTGGGCTTGATCACCGCCGTGGGCCCGTTTGCTATCGACATCTATCTGCCGGCGCTGCCGACCCTGGGCGCCAGCCTCCAGGCCTCGCCGGCGGCCGTGCAGATGAGTTTGACGGTGTTCTTCATGATTATCGGCGTGTGCCAGTTGTTCTACGGCCCCCTCAGCGACGTGTTCGGGCGTAAACCTCCGATTTATGCAGGTTTGGTGATCTTTGCCATTGGCAGCGTCGGCTGCGCACTGGCCCCGACTATCGAAGTGCTGATCGGCTTTCGAGCCATACAAGCGTTCGGTGCCTGTGCGGGCATGGTGATCCCACGGGCGATTGTCCGTGACCTGTATACCGGCCATGAAGCGGCGCGTCTGATGGCTTTGTTGATGCTGGTGATGAGTGTTTCACCGATCCTCGCGCCTTTGGCCGGTAGCCTGGTGATTTCGATCTGGAGCTGGCGCGAAGTGTTTGCCGTGTTGGCGGTGGTGGCCGTGCTGTGTCTGCTGATGACCGCCGTACAACTGCCAGAAACCCACCCGGCCGAGCGCCGCCTGGGCAAGACATTGGGCCAGGCGTTCGGCAGTTATGGCGCCCTCCTCCGCGACCCGGTCTTTACGGGTTTGTCGGTGGTGTGCGGGTTTGGTCTAGCCACCTTTTTCGTATTCATCGGCAGCGCGCCCTTCGTGTACATCGAATTTTTTGGCCTGACACCGACCCAGTTCAGCCTGTGCTTTGCGCTCAACGCGGCTTCGTTTTTTGCCATGAGCCAATTGACCGCCCGCCTCAGCGCCCGCTTTGGCCTGGCGCCGCTGATTCGCTGGTCGGTGGTGGGCGTGGCGGCGGTCATGAGCTTGCTGGCGGCTACTACGCTGTGGGGTGACAGCCTGGGCTTGATGATGGGGCTGTTGTTTATCGGTTTTGGCTTTCTTGGCCTGCTATTGCCGGCGGCCGGGGTACTGTCGCTGGAGGATCATGGTGCGGTGGCGGGTTCTGCGTCTGCACTGCTGGGTGCGATCCAGATGGTCACGGCGGCTGTGGCGATGACCTTGGTGGGGATCTTTGCCGACCATACACCGGCGCCGATGTTGATCGGCATTGCGCTGTGTGCGCTTGCCGCGATGCTGACCACCTTGTGGACGTTGCGGCGCTTGCCGGCGCACCTGGTTTCAAGCGTCCCGCCTTCCTCCTGAGCAGAGGAGCAGGCAGATTCAACATTCTGGTTGCCTGTGAGGCCCTCTTCGCAGGCAAGCCAGCTCCCACATTTGAATCGTGGTGTATCCACAAGCCTACAAATCAAACCGATCCACCGCCCGCCGCCGCTCATTGTCGTCGCGCACGTCATAGCTGGCAGTGGTCTGGATGTTGGTGTGATGCGCCAGCTTCTGCGCAATCGACAAATCATGCTCCTCGATCACCCGCGTGATAAACGAACGACGGAAATCATGGGGCATGATCTTGACCCCCACCTGATCACCACGCTGGCGCGCGATGTAGTAAATCGCGTGCTTGGTGATGCGTTCCCGGGTGATATGGCTGCCTCGACGGATGCGGTTAAACAGGAAGCTGTCGTCCTGCTCACCTTCCTTGAGCTGCTCGCGACGAAACGCCAGCCAGGCCTGAAGTTTGGCAAACGCCCAGTCCGGCGCGTACTTGACCAGCTCTTTGTTGCCCTTGCCGATCACGCGCAAGCTGCGCTCGTCAAAGTTGATCTGTGCCAGGTCCAGGTTCACCGACTCCGACTTGCGCATGCCCGAGCCATATAACAGACCGATCACTGCGGCATCCCGCAGGCCCTGGGGCCGAGGGTCGGCGGCGCAGACGTCGAGCATCTCGCGGATCAAGGTGCGGCGCAGGTTGCGGCCCTGGCCCAGGCGCGTGCCGGGTGTGGCCTTGACCGAGCGCATCTTCAACAGGTGGTCCTGGCTGATCAAGCTCATGCGCCACGCTTCGTTCATCACCCCGCGCACCGCATTCACATACAGCGACGAGGTGTTCGGCGCAAAGCCGTCCTCGCGTAAGGCAGCCACCAGTGCGATGACGTGTTCGGGCTGCAGCAGGTGCCAGTCAATCTCTTCGAGGTTGAGGTCTTCGAAACCCAGGCGGTCGGCGGCATCCTGCAGCACGTAGCGCATGGTCAGTTGGCTGGAAGGCGCCAGGCGGGTGAGATAAAGGGTCAGCGGGTTGCAAATGGACTCGGTCAAGGTAGATCAGCCTTTGGATTAAATACATCGACCAACTATTTGATTAATCGATGTATTTAGTGGATTGGCGAAGGCCGAGTCTAACCCAGGAGCGGCCCTGGCACAAAATCACGGGGCTGTATCGTCGTCCTCGCTGGCTGCCTGGGGCTGGGCCTGGGACTGGCTCCAGTCGGCGTCCTGTTGTTGCATCAGCGCGAACCACTGCTGGCGCATAAAGGCGAGGTAACTGTCCGGCGCCTTAGCAAAGTCCTTCTCGTCGCCATAGCAGCCCGGCAGTGGCAGTTCGGTGCCCTGCTCCTTGTACTGGCTCACCAACGCTTGCTGCGCCGCGACACTGCAGTCAGTGGGCAGTGGCATACCGCGCAAGGCGCCAGCGTCTTCATCCCACCAACTGGCGCCCACGCGGTCGAGGCCCCGCAGACGATACTTCTCGGACTTGCCGACATGCATGATCAGCTTGAATTCGTTGGGGCTGACGTCGCTGGTGCAAGCGCGTGAATAACCGACGGTAGCCTGGGTATTGCCGTCGCCCAGCAGGTCGGTGACCCTGGTGGCAGCCCGGTCAAAGCGCAGCCCGGCGTCAAACTCGCAGTGCTGCACATCGTCGTACAGCATCCACACGCGCTTGGGGCGTTCGCCACTCAACACATACTGCGCCGCGTAGACAAAGGCCGACTGGGTACCATCGTCATCGCGCTCACCGACTTGCTCGGCGAGTACCAGCAGGTTTTTGCCCTGGCGGTCATCCCAGGTATAAGCGGCGACCTGTTTGCCACGCACTTCCACCCCTTCCGGCACCTGGTCCAGAGGCGTCAGCGCGACGCCCTGCTCGGCCCGCACGCTGGTGACACAGGCCACCGTCATCAACAATCCCATCAGCACAGGCCGCAATGGGCCGCGCAAAAGCTGCACGCTATTCATCCGAGTACCCTGGCAAGAGAGGGCTTACTTTACCGGCACTTGAGCGCCAATGCAGAGAAGATTGTTGAAGGGCGCGCCTTGGCCCGATCGCCTCGCTCAAATTGAACCAAGCGCCCTGCAAGATGCTCCGATATCGCCCCGTGAGGCCTACATGTAACGCCTTGATTACTTAGCTGAACCCTAGCTGTCTGCCTGGCAAATAAACGAGTTTTTCATCCTGCTTTCATATTCGTTGCACATTTTTGCGCTTAACCTTGTAGGCAACACTTAAGAGCAATCCGTGGATTATCGACTAACCTATTGAAAACGCGTCATCTTTAGCGCCGTTTTGTAACCTGCGGGCTGTAGTTTCGCCCAATAAACGCTGCTGTTTTCACGCTTGAAGTCGCTTTAGCCCGAGGTCATGAATCTTTGAAACCCTACCCTATTCATTGCGTGTCGATCGTTATCCCGGTCTACAACGAACAAGAAAGCCTGCCTGAGTTGCTGCGTCGCACCACGGCAGCCTGCAAGCAATTGGCTTACGAATACGAAATCATCCTGGTGGATGACGGTAGCCGCGACAACTC
>NZ_WKCD01000286.1:0-7146 GCF_021606625.1 Pseudomonas sp. PA-4-8C | reverse complement strand
CCCGTAGCCCCTCCCTGGAGAAGACCGATTGAACATTCCAAGCGCCGTTTTAACCGGATTGCTGCTCACCCCTTTTGCCAACCTTGCGTTGGCGGGAACGCCCGAGATGCCCAGCCCCAACGACACAACCCACATCGATATCGCCGGCCAGCAGGTGCCCGTCGTCAAGGGCGGCTTGTACGACCGCTTTCGCTCCAACCCGCCGTTGTCGGTGGTTGCAGCAGAATTACCAGAGGTTGATTTAAGCTGGTTCAAAGGGTTGCAAAAGCACAAGGTCGACATCGGTTTTGAATCCTACTCGCCCAATTTTTACTATCAGAACAGTCGGGTAACAGCGGTCTATACGGCTGACATCGATAAGCTTCGGGCGTTGATGCCACCGCAGGTACTGGCCGCCGTGCAACCCTTGCAAGTCTGGCCGGGTCGCGGACTGATCGCGTTTACTGCGTACACCTATGAGCATTGCGATAACGACGCCTATAACGAAGTCGCCGTGTCGATCATCACTAACAAACCTGGCAAAGCCAACCTGGGCCCCTTCACGCTGGTGGGCCAGTCGATGTCGCAGGATTTTTGGGGCTATGTGCTCAAGCTGCCGGTGAATACCGAGCTGGCGCGGGTGCGCGGCGTGGTCGGTTACAACCTGCCGAAATGGCTGACTGGCATTGATCGCAAAGAGGATGGGCACTCGGTGGTGTATGACATTACCGACAGCCAGACCGGCAAGCTGGACGTGTCGTTCAAGGCCAAAAAGCTTGAGAAACTGTCCCATGATGCGGACCTGGTCACCAGCAGTTTCACCAATCTCGATCACCACGGCCAACTGGCCTACGGGTACGCGGTTTCCCGCCAGCTCAGCCATGGCTCCAGCCGTGACGCAGACTCAGCCACCCTCACGCTGGGCGATGGCAGCCTGTCCAATTACCTGCGCGACCTCAAGCTGGGGAAAATGCTGAAGTACGAATACGTACCCGAGTTCCAGAGCGCACTCTATGCGCCAGAGCCGCTCGCCAACCTGATTGGCGAACGCTGACCCTTGTGCGCCGGTCAGGCCCTCGGGGCCCGGCGGGCGCTTTTTCTTGTGGATGAGGCTGGAGCGCCCCCTTCCTCGCGCAGACGGTTAATCAGCATCTGCGCATTCTCCGCACAGGCCATGCCCTCGGGCTTGCCTTCGATGCCCTTGATGACGTTCAGCAACTGAGCCTTGTTCTGGGCCAGCCGTTGTTGCAGCACCTCGATTTCCTCGACCTTGTGCTTGAGCCCGCTGAGCAGCTCGTCATGCTGCCAACCACCGGCACTTCTGGGCATTAACTGCCGGATTTCTTCCAGAGAGAAACCGGCTGCCTGGGCACCCTTGATGATCTCCAACACCGCCTCGGTGCCGGGTGCATAGTCCCGATAGCCGTTGGATTTACGCTCAACCGATTGGATCAGGCCGCTCGCTTCGTAGAAACGGATGCGTGAGGCCGCCAACCCGCTGATTTTTGCCAACTCGCCTATTCTCATGTACCACCCACAAAAAACCATTGACCTTAAAGTTGACTTTAAACCTAAAGTCATTGGGCGGCCAAGGCGGCGATTCGTAGACGGCACGCTTGCCAGACACGAATGGGCTGCAGTGGGTCAATCCAGCGCCATGATCGCGATTCGATCAGGCCATCATTTCATTTGGGAGAGGCGAACATGGGCTACGTCACCACGCGAGACGGTGTTGAAATTTTCTACAAGGACTGGGGCCCACGCGATGCCCAGGTCATTTTCTTTCATCATGGCTGGCCACTGAGCGCAGATGATTGGGACGCGCAAATGCTGTTTTTCCTGGGCGAAGGCTACCGGGTCGTTGCCCACGACCGACGTGGCCACGGGCGTTCCAGCCAGGTTTGGGACGGGCACGATATGGACCACTATGCCGACGACGTCGCGGCCGTGGTCGAGCATCTGGGCGTACAAACCGCGGTGCATGTCGGTCACTCCACCGGCGGCGGTGAAGTGGTTCATTACATCGCCCGCCACGGCGAAGACCGCGTCTCGAAGGCCGCCATCATCAGCGCCGTGCCACCGTTGATGGTCCAGACCCCGAGCAATCCTGGCGGCCTGCCCAAGTCAGTGTTCGACGACTTGCAGGCGCAACTGAAAGCCAACCGTGCACAGTTCTATCATGACGTTCCGGCGGGCCCTTTCTACGGCTATAACCGCCCAGGCGCCACACCGTCCGAGGGCATCATCCTGAACTGGTGGCGCCAAGGCATGATGGGCTGTGCCAAGGCGCACTATGACGGGATCGTGGCATTTTCCCAGACCGATTTCACCGAAGACTTGAAACGCATCCAGATTCCCGTATTGGTCATGCATGGCGACGATGACCAGATCGTCCCCCATGAAAATGCCGGGGTGCTGTCCGCCAAACTGTTGAAAAACAGCACGCTAAAAATCTACCCGGGCTTCCCGCACGGCATGCCTACCACCCATGCCGATACGATTAATGCGGATTTGCTGGCGTTTATAAGGAGCTGATTGATTATTGGGGGGGCGGGTGACCGCCTCCCCTCTACCTGAACCGCTCGTTTCAGGTCATGCTGCGTCCTTCATTTCAAGGACGATAAAAACAATGAAAGCCCCCTTTGCCGCCCTGCTCCTGATAGGTCTTGCCGCGCCTGCACTCGCCAACGACAACCCCATCGGTTTCCAAACCACCACCCTGCCCGACACTCACAACATTCGCCCGTTGGAAATGGCCGTGTGGTACCCCTCCACCAGCACCGCCCAACCCAAGCTGATCGCTGACAACCTGGTGTTCATCGGTGTGCTTGCGGTGCCTGATGCCGCACCGACGCCCGGTAAACATCCGGTGGTGGTGCTCTCCCACGGCTACGGTGGCAATTGGGGCAAGCAGGCGTGGTTGGCCAGTGCGCTGGCCCGGCAGGGGTATATCGTGGCGGCAGTGAATCACCCTGGCACCACCAGCCAGGATCGCAGCGCGCAAGCCGCCGCGCAGTTGTGGCAACGGCCCAGGGATTTGAGCCGGGCCATTGATGCGCTGCTGGCGCAGGCCACGCCATTTGGCGCGGCGGATAGTGGCCGGATCGCGGTGATAGGCCATTCCCTGGGGGGCTGGACGGTCATGGAGAGCGCGGGGGCGCGTTTCGACCCGGCGTTGTTTGCCCGGGACTGCAACGCCCATCCGACGTTGGTGGCGTGCAAGGCTTACCGTGAGATGAACCCTGAAGGTACGCCGAACGGGAAGGCTCAACTGGCTGCGGACTTGAGCGATAAGCGCGTGACCGCTGTGGTGTCCCTGGACCTGGGCCTGTCACGCGGTTTTACCGATGCGAGCCTCGCGGCGTTGCCAGTGCCGGCCCTGGTGATCGCCGCCGGTGAGCCATCAGCGGATTTGCCGGCGCAGATGGAATCGGCTGACATGGCCAAGCGGCTGCCAAAAACGTCGACTCAGTACGTGGAGATCCAGGACGCCAACCACTTCAGTTTTATGTCTCAGTGCAAACCGGGCGCGGCAGCGTTGCTTGACGCTGATGTGCCCGGCGACAGCATCATTTGCCAGGACGGCAAAGGCGCGCGGCCACGGCCCGTGATCCAGCAGCAGGTGATCACACTGATCAGCGAGTTCCTGGCGCGCTGAACCGGTAGTATCATCCGCGCCTTTCCCCTTCAGGCAACGGAACATGAACCGCCAGAAAAAACTTCAGCAGCTCTTCAAAGCCAAAGCGAAAAAGGCCAGCGCCAAGCTGGCGCCAAAAAGCAAAGACAAATACATCAGCAAGGCGGACCGCTTGAAGCTGGCGACCGAGGCCGGCCAAGAGCCGGTTACGGCTGGCGAGACGCCTGCTGAGTAAGACGCATGGCTGAAGGGGTTGCCGCTTCGTATTTACCCCAGATACGCCGCAAATGCCGCGCCGAGCCAAAGCCTGCGCGCTCGGCGATGGTTTCTATGTCCAGGGCCGACTCGGCCAGCAGTTCCCGCGCCACCGCCAGGCGCAGGCGATGCAGGTAATCCAGTGGGCTGATGCCGACATGCTCCTGGAAAAGGCGCGCCAGGTGTCGGCTGCTGGTGCAGGCCAGGCTTGCCATACGGGTGAGTGTCCAGGCCTCGCAGGGGGCGGCGGCGATGGCGTCCTGCACGCGATGGACCGCCGGGTGCAGGTGATTGCGCCCGGTCACCCAAGGCGATAGCTGCGGGTCGCTGCCGCTGCGGCGCAGGTACACCACCATGTCCCGCGCCACGGCGCAGGCCAAGCGTGGCCCGGCCAGTTCGGCGACCAGCTGCAACATCAGGTCGATACCCGCCGTGATACCGGCGCTGCAACTGACCGGGCCGTCGGTGACGTACAGCCGGTTTTCCAGGACCCGGGCCTTGGGTGCGAGGGCTTGCAAGGTGACGCACAGCGAATGGTGCGTGGTGCATTGGCGCCCATCGAGCAGCCCGGCCCTGGCGGCACTCAACGCGCCGGCGCACACGCACACCAGGCGTTCGGCCGAGGGCGCGAAGACGTTTTGCAACCACAGGGTGAGCTGATGGCTGGCCGATTCGAAAGCCTTTTGGTGGGCCTTTGATACGTTCATCGTGGAGCCCACCAGCACCACCAGCGTGCCGGGCGCCAGAGTCTGCGGCAGGGGCGCCAGCCCGATCAGTGGCAAGCCGATGGAGCTGTGCAGCGACTCCACCGGGCTGACGTACTGCAGGTCGAAATCCACCGCCGCCGGGTCCTCGGCTTGCGCGGCCAGGCGCAACACTTCAGCAGGCCCCGCCAGGTCGAGCATCAGTACATTGGGCAACAGCACGAACAGCACCGGTACGCTCACAGGTTCATCCTTCCAAGGCCTGTTCGACCGTGACGATGCGCGCAAAACGCTCTTCCAGCACCAGCTCCGTGCGTTCGCGGATTTGCGCAGAGGTGTACTCCCGGCCGCTACGCAGGTGGGTCATGGGGAACGTCAATGTCGCTTCACTGACAAAGTCCACCTTGAAGCCGCTGTCCGACGCCTGCCGCGTGGTGGTCTCGCAGCATTGCTCGGTCCGGATGCCACTGATGATCAGCGTGGTGACGTCCATCTCCGTGAGGCGAGCGGCCAGGGGCGTACCGGCGAAGGCGCTGTGGTAACGCTTGTGGATCACCAACTGTGGATTGATCGACAGCTCGCTCAATGCCCTGACGTTGCCCGATTGCATGGAGAAATGCCCCTGGTCTTCAACATGGAAGACTTGTACCACCGGGATGCCGCGCTGAACACAACCATCGATGAGGGCCTGCTGTTTTTCCAGATAGTCGGGCAGGTCGTTTTCGGACCAGTAGGTTGAATGGCGGAAGGAATGTTGGACGTCGATCACGATCAGGGCTTTATGGGTCATGGACGGTCCTTGTGGCTTGCATCAGTGGGTAAACGATGCACGCCATGGTAAGGACCACCCACAGTGCGCGACAGACGCAAGGCAGACTACTTCAGGACGGATTCGGACATGTCACCGGGCACGCCATGGCACAACGGCTGCCGGGTTCGAAGCCATGGGCGTACTCATCCGCCAGGATCGTTTCCAGACGCGAATCAACGTGAGGCGCAAAGCCCAGGCGCCGGTAGAACGGAGCATTCCAGGGTACATGCTTGAAGGTGGTCAGCGTCACCGCACGCAGGTGTTGGGCGCGGGCATGCTCTATCGCCGTTTCCACCAATCTGCGCCCCCAGCCCTGGCCTTGCAGCGGCTGGGCAACCGACACTTCATGGATATGCAGGTCGTCGCCAAAGCGTTCTGCGCTGAGGAAGCCTTGAGGGTGATCGAGGTCATCAACCACCACCCAACAGGTCGATAGCGCGATCCACTGCCGATGGCACTCGACGCCGATCGGCGCGGCATCCGCCAGCCAAGCCAGCCCTTCGATTGCGCGAAACGCCTGGGCCGCGCACTGCTCGATGGCGGGCAACAAACCGGCATCTTGCGCGCGCGCCAGGCGAATATAGGCGGACTGCTCAGCAGCCACTCAATGCCACCTGGGGCCGTTCGCCCGCAAAGAAGAAAGGCCGCAAGCGCACGCCCACGCCGTTGCCGATAAAGGCCGCCACCAACCACACCCAGCCATGCAGGCTGCCCGAGGCGATGCCACTGAAGTACGCGCCGATGTTGCAGCCATAGGCCAGGCGCGAACCGTAGCCGAGCATCAGGCCGCCGATCACCGCCGCGATCAATGAGCGCAGCGGGATGTTCAGGCTGGGCGCGAAGCGCCCGGCCAGGCCTGCGGCCAACAACGCACCGAGAACAATGCCGATATCCATGACGCTGGTAATGTCTTCCCATACCGGTGCAGCCAGGGCCTTGGCATTGCCCGGCATTTGCCAGAATGCCCAACTGGCGACGTCTACGCCCAGGCCGCTCGCCACCTTGGCGCCCCACAGCGCGAACGCCGAGGTAATGCCCCACGGCCGCCCGGCCAGGGCCAGGGTCGCGTAGTTGAGCAACGCCAGGCCAATCGCGCCCCACACCAACGGCCACGGCCCGCGCAGGAAGCGACGCAGCCCTTGGTGCTCGCTTTGTACGCCTTGTTCAAGCTGACCATGACGGCGCTTTTCCAGGCGCACGGTCACCATTGCAATCAGCCCGAACACCGCCAGGCTCAGAACCAGCGCCGGCAGCACACCGAAACTTTTGACAATGGAAACCGCCGGGAACGATGGCAGTGCAAACCACCAGTCGACATGGTGGGTGGCGATCAACGAGCCGCAGATAAAGAACAGCAGCGTCACCAACATCCGGGCATTACCGCCGCCCACGGTGAACAAAGTACCCGACGCACAACCACCACCCAGCTGCATGCCGATCCCGAAGATGAACGCCCCGAACACCACCGACACACCGGCCGGCGCCACCAGCCCCACGACCGGCTGACCGAACAAAGTGCCCGCGCCCAACGCCGGGAAAAACAACAGCACCGCCACCGCCAGCATCACCATTTGCGCACGCAATCCGGCGCCGCGCCGATCATTGATAAACACGCGCCAGGCCGAGGTAAAACCGAAGGCTGCGTGATACAGCGTCAGGCCCAGCGCGGCGCCGACCACCAGCAGCAACACCTGGCGTGCGCCGACCATGTTCTGCAGGAACAGCGCGCCCGCCACCAGGATGATAAAGGCAATCAGTTG
>NZ_WKCD01000285.1:0-7162 GCF_021606625.1 Pseudomonas sp. PA-4-8C | reverse complement strand
CGTCTTACAAGGCTTTGAGGTTGCCCCTAGGACACTCGATCTCTAGTCTCCGTACACCGCTGCACACTCAGCGGTCGGGCGTCGCGGCCCGTATTTCTTCAGACGCAAAAGCGTCGTGTGTCCTTTCAGTTGGCGCTTTTTTATCGTCTACTGTGCGGCGCTATGGCGGCTGTGCGCGGGATACCTTCGGGTATGCCGATGTTCTGGAGAGTCGGTCCGCGAACCCGCGTACAGCTGCCACCCCCATCGCGTCGCGGCGATCAATGGCAGCTCCTTAATATCTCCGGAGTTTCACCATGATCAAACCCACACCAAATCCCCCTGCCAGCGTGCTATTCACCGTTAAAGACGGCATCTGCACCCAAGACCTACTCGTCAACCTCAGCGAATCCCTCGCCTCTGCCCACGCCCTCACCTGCGATTTCGCCTTTGAACTCGACGGCTCGCGACGAGAAGGTGCGCTGGGTATTGCACAGTTGATCGAGGTGTCTCGGTTGTTGGCTGAACGTGTACTGGCTGATATTGAGCGTTAAACACTGCGCTGATCGTTCCCGCGCTCCGCGTGGGCATGCATTCCGTGACGCTCTGCGTCCCTAGCGGCGTTACCACGCAGAGCGTGGGAACGATCAAGCGTTAAGCACTGCCCAGAGGATCGTTCCCGCGCTCCGCGTGGGCATGCATACCGTGACGCTCTGCGTCACCCCGGTACGCAGAGCGTCCCAAGTGGCGTTACCACGCAGAGCGTGGGAACGATCAAGCGTTAAGCACTGCCCTGAGGATCGTTCCCGCGCTCTGCGGGGGCATGCATTCCGTGACGCTCTGCGTCACCTGGGGACGCAGAGCGTCCCTAGCGGCGTTACCACGCGGAGCGTGGGAACGATCAAGTGTTAAGCACTGCACTGAGGATCGTTCCCGCGCTCCGCGTGGGCATGCATACCGTGACGCTCTGCGTCACCCGGGGACGCAGAGCGTCCCTAGCGGCGTTACCACGCGGAGCGTGGGAGCGATCAGGTAGTCGACGAGTGCAAAAAAGTATCAGTGAGCGTGCTCCCAAGGATTTGTCACCGCCGCTTTTGAAGGCTGTAATCAACGCACACTCTTCCTGACTCCTTGTAGGAAGACACAACAACAATAACCGTCCTTCTGTAGCCCCCTGGGCGCGGAAATGGAGTGCGCGATGAAGTTCACAGCAAAAGCATTGCTTGCCTGCACCTGCATGACCCTCAGCGCCGTCAGCCTTGGCGCGCAAACCCTGACCATTGCCACCGTCAACAACAGCGACATGATCCGCATGCAGAAGCTCTCGAAAACCTTCGAGGCCGAGCATCCGGAGATCAAGTTGAACTGGGTGGTGCTCGAAGAAAACGTGCTACGCCAACGCCTGACCACCGACATCGCCACCCAGGGCGGGCAGTTCGATGTGTTGACCATCGGCATGTACGAAGCCGCACTCTGGGGCGCCAAGGGGTGGCTGGAGCCGATGAAGGACTTGCCGGCGTCCTACGACCTCGACGATGTGTTCCCTTCGGTGCGTGACGGCTTGTCGGTCAAGGGCTCGTTGTACGCCCTGCCGTTCTACGCCGAAAGCTCGATCACCTATTACCGCACCGACCTGTTCAAGGACGCCGGGCTGAGCATGCCTGAGCACCCAACCTGGAGCCAGATCGGCGAATTCGCCGCCAAACTCACCGACAAGTCCAAAGAGCAATACGGCCTGTGCCTGCGCGGCAAAGCCGGTTGGGGTGAGAACATGGCGCTGATCACCACCCTTGCCAACGGCTTCGGCGCGCGCTGGTTCGATGAGAAGTGGCAGCCAGAATTCAACGGCCCCGAGTGGAAGAACGCGCTGAACTTCTACGTCGACAACATGAAAAAATCCGGCCCGCCGGGTGCCTCCAGCAACGGTTTCAACGAAAACCTGGCGCTGTTCAACAGCGGCAAGTGCGCGATCTGGGTGGATGCCAGCGTGGCCGGCTCGTTTGTCACCGACAAGAGCCAGAGCAAGGTCGCAGACCATGTGGGCTTTACCTTCGCGCCCCATGAGAAAACCGATAAGGGCACCTCGTGGCTGTACTCCTGGAGCCTGGCGATCCCGACCAGTTCCAAGGCCAAGGACGCCGCCAAGGTGTTCACCAGTTGGGCCACCTCCAAGGAATACGGACAGCTGGTGGCCAAGACCGATGGCATCGCCAATGTGCCGCCCGGTACGCGCCAATCCACCTACAGCGATGAATACATGAAGGCAGCGCCGTTCGCCAAGGTGACGCTGGAGTCGCTGAAAGTGGCCGACCCGACCAAGCCAACCGAGAAGCCGGTGCCGTATATCGGTATCCAGTTGGTAACCATTCCTGAAGTCCAGGCGATTGGTACCCAGGTGGGCAAGTTCTTCTCGGGGGCGTTGACCGGTCAGCAAACCGTCGATGCTGCATTGGCCGCCGCGCAGAACACCACCGAGCGGGAAATGAAGCGGGCTGGTTACCCCAAGTAACCCAATTTCACCCGCGCAAATGTAGGAGCAGGGCTTTTGTGGGAGCTGGCTTGCCTGCGATGCAAACAACTCGGTCTATCAGTAGCACCGAGGCGATACCATCGCAGGCAAGCCAGCTCCCACAGTGACCGCGCTCCGACGCAGATTCTGTAGGCATCTGACTGGTTCTGATCACCATGAATACACCCACCAAAAACCGCCTGGCCAACCCCGGCTGGTTTCTCGTCAGCCCCTCGGTGGCCTTGCTGCTGCTGTGGATGATCGTGCCGCTGGGCATGACCCTGTACTTTTCGCTGATCCGCTACAACCTGCTCTACCCCGGCGAAAACCAATTCGTGGGGCTGGAGAACTTCAGCTATTTCATCACCGACTCGGGGTTCCTGCCTGGCGCCACCAATACCCTGTTGCTGGTGGGCAGCGTGTTGCTGATCAGCGTGGTGTTCGGCGTGTTGATCAGTGCGCTGCTGGAGGCCAGTGAGTTCCTGGGGCGCGGCGTCGTGCGGGTAATGCTGATCTCGCCGTTCTTCATCATGCCCACCGTCGGCGCGTTGATCTGGAAGAACCTGATTTTCCACCCGGTGTCGGGGATTCTCGCCGCCGTGTGGAAGTTCTTCGGCGCCGAGCCGGTGGACTGGCTGGCGCATTACCCGCTGCTGTCGATCATCATCATTGTGTCGTGGCAATGGCTGCCTTTCGCGATCCTACTGCTGATGACCGCCATGCAGTCCCTGGACCAGGAACAAAAAGAGGCCGCACGCCTGGACGGTGCCGGCGCCATTGCGATCTTCTGGCACCTGACCTTGCCCCACCTGGCGCGCCCGATTGCCGTGGTGGTGATGATCGAAACGATCTTTTTGCTCTCGGTGTTCGCCGAAATCTTCACCACCACCAACGGTGGCCCCGGCTACGCCTCCACCAACCTCGCCTACCTGATCTACAACCAGGCGCTGGTGCAGTTCGACGTGGGCATGGCCTCGGCCGGCGGCTTGATTGCCGTGGTCATTGCCAATATCGCGGCGATCATCCTGGTGCGGATGATCGGCAAAAACCTGACTGACAAGCCTTGAGGGCCGCGCCATGACGCTTCAACAATCCCGCCGCCTGCAAAGCCTGTTGCTCGGCACGTTGGCCTGGGCCATCGCGATCCTGATTTTCTTCCCGATCTTCTGGATGGTGCTGACCAGCTTCAAAACTGAAATCGACGCGTTCGCCACCCCGCCGCAGTTCATCTTCACGCCGACGCTGGAGAACTACCTGCACATCAACGAGCGCAGCAACTACTTCGCCTACGCCTGGAACTCGGTGGTGATTTCCTTCAGCGCCACCGCCCTGTGCCTGCTGATTTCGGTGCCGGCGGCCTACTCCATGGCGTTCTACGAAACCCAGCGTACCAAGGGCACGCTGCTGTGGATGCTGTCGACCAAGATGCTGCCGCCGGTGGGCGTGCTGATGCCGATCTACCTGTTGGCCAAGAGCTTTGGCCTGTTGGACACGCGCATTGCGCTGATCATCATCTACACCCTGATCAACCTGCCGATTGTGGTGTGGATGGTGTACACCTACTTCAAAGACATCCCCAAGGACATCCTCGAAGCCGCCCGCCTGGACGGCGCCACCCTGTGGCAGGAAATGGTGCGGGTGCTGCTGCCGATTGCCAAGGGTGGCCTGGCCTCCACGGTGTTGCTGTCGTTGATCCTGTGCTGGAACGAGGCGTTCTGGTCGCTGAACCTGACCTCCTCCAGCGCCGCGCCGTTGACCGCCTTGATCGCCTCTTACTCCAGCCCCGAAGGCTTGTTCTGGGCCAAGTTGTCCGCCGTCTCGACCCTGGCCTGCGCGCCGATCCTGATCTTTGGCTGGATCAGCCAGAAGCAGTTGGTACGCGGTTTGTCCTTTGGCGCCGTCAAATAATAATTCGAAAAGGAGGCCCATCATGGCCAACCTGAAAATCAAGAATCTGCAAAAAGGCTTCGAAGGTTTTTCCATCATCAAGGGCATCGACCTGGAAGTGAACGACAAGGAATTCGTGGTGTTCGTCGGCCCGTCGGGCTGTGGCAAGTCCACCCTGCTGCGCCTGATCGCCGGCCTGGAAGAGGTCAGCGACGGCACTATCGAACTCGATGGCCGCGACATCACCGAAGTCACCCCGGCCAAACGCGACCTGGCCATGGTGTTCCAGACCTACGCGCTGTACCCGCACATGAGCGTGCGCAAGAACATGTCATTTGCCCTGGACCTGGCCGGTGTCGACAAGAAACTGGTCGAGAGCAAAGTCAGCGAAGCGGCGCGTATTCTTGAGCTGGGGCCTTTGCTGGAGCGCAAGCCCAAGCAGCTCTCGGGCGGCCAGCGCCAGCGCGTGGCGATTGGCCGGGCGATTGTGCGCAACCCGAAGATCTTCCTGTTCGACGAACCGCTGTCCAACCTCGACGCCGCCCTGCGCGTGCAAATGCGCCTGGAGCTGGCGCGCCTGCATAAAGAACTGCAAGCGACCATGATCTACGTGACCCACGACCAGGTCGAAGCCATGACCCTGGCCGACAAGGTAGTGGTGCTCAACAGCGGGCGCATCGAACAGGTCGGCTCGCCGCTGGAGCTGTACCACCAACCGGCCAATCTGTTTGTCGCGGGTTTTCTCGGCACGCCGAAGATGGGCTTCCTCAAGGGCCAGGTCACCCGCGTCGACAACCAAAGCTGCGAGGTGCAACTGGACGCCGGCACCCTGATCAACCTGCCGTTGAGCGGCGCCACCCTGAGCGTGGGCAGCGCGGTGACCCTGGGCATTCGCCCCGAGCATCTGGAAATCGCCACACCAGGGCAAACCACCCTGACCGTCACCGCCGACGTCGGCGAGCGCCTGGGCAGCGACACGTTCTGCCACGTCATCACCCGTAACGGCGAGCCGCTGACCATGCGTATCCGTGGCGACATGGCCAGCCAATACGGCGAGACGCTCCAGCTGCACCTGGACCCGGCGCACTGCCATCTGTTCGACACCGATGGCGTCGCCGTGGCCCGCCCACTGCGCGCTGCCGCCTGATTTCGTGAGTATTTCCCGATGAAATTGAATAAAGCCAACCTCACCCGACTGGCGCCCGAAGTGCAGGTGCCGACCTACGCACTTGCCGATACCCGCCAGGGCATCGCGCACATTGGCGTCGGCGGTTTCCACCGTGCGCACCAGGCGTTTTACACCGATGCCCTGATGAACACCGGCGAGGGCCTGGACTGGGGCATCTGCGGCGTCGGCCTGCGCAGTGAAGACCGCAAGGCCCGCGATGACCTGGCCGGCCAGGATTACTTGTTCACCCTGTATGAACTGGGCGACACCGACGACACGCAAGTGCGTGTGATCGGCTCGATCAGCGACATGCTGCTGGCCGAAGACGGCGCCCAGGCGCTGATCGATAAACTCGCCAGCCCCCAGATCCGCATCGTCTCGCTGACCATCACCGAAGGCGGTTACTGCATCGACGACAGCAACGGCGAGTTCATGGCCCACCTGCCGCAGATCCAGCATGACCTGGCGCACCCGAGGGCACCGAAAACCGTGTTCGGCTTTATCTGCGCCGCCCTCACCCAGCGCCGCGCCGCCGGCACGCCGGCCTTTACGGTGATGTCCTGCGATAACCTGCCCCACAACGGCGCCGTCACCCGCAAGGCCCTGCTGGCCTTCGCCGCCTTGCACGACGCCGGGCTGCACGACTGGATCAAGGCCAACGTGAGCTTCCCGAATGCCATGGTTGACCGCATCACGCCAATGACCAGCACCGCCCACCGCCTGCAACTGCACGACCAGCACGGGATTGACGATGCCTGGCCGGTGGTGTGCGAACCGTTTGTGCAGTGGGTGCTGGAAGACAAATTCGTCAACGGTCGCCCGGCCTGGGAAAAGGTCGGCGTGCAGTTCACCGATGACGTCACGCCTTACGAAGAAATGAAGATCGGCCTGCTCAACGGCAGCCACCTGGCTCTGACGTACCTGGGGTTCCTCAAGGGCTACCGGTTCGTTCACGAGACCATGAACGACCCCGTGTTCGTGGCGTATATGCGCGCCTACATGGACCTGGATGTCACGCCGAACCTGGCACCGGTGCCCGGTATCGACTTGACCGAGTACAAGCAGACCCTGGTGGATCGCTTTTCCAACCAGGCGATTGCCGACCAGTTGGAGCGCGTATGCTCCGACGGTTCATCGAAGTTTCCCAAGTTCACCGTGCCGACCATCAACCGCCTGATTACCGACGGCCGCGAAACTGAGCGTGCCGCGCTGGTGGTGGCGGCCTGGGCGCTGTACCTGAAAGGCGTGGATGAAAACGGCACGCGCTACAGCATCCCGGACCCACGGGCAGCGTTCTGCCAGAACCTGGTGAGCGATGATGCGCTGATCAGCCAGCGATTGCTGGGGGTGGAAGAGATTTTTGGCACGGCTATTCCCAAGTCGGCGGCGTTTGTGGCAGCGTTCGAGCGTTGCTATGCAAGCCTGCGCGACAAAGGCGTCACAGCCACACTGCAAAACCTGCTGAACAAACCGGATTAAACAGGTGGGAGCTGGCTTGCCTGCGATAGCGGTCTGGCAGTCACCGCAGGGTTGACTGGACCACCGCTATCGCAGGCAAGCCAGCTCCCACATCGACCGTATTTTCAATCCAACAATAAGACTACGGCGCACTCCCTCAT
>NZ_WKCD01000284.1:0-7169 GCF_021606625.1 Pseudomonas sp. PA-4-8C | reverse complement strand
GGTAATGGAGGGGAAACATTGGGCTCGACCTTGAGCACCACCGGCGGAACATCAGAAGATGGGCTTGGAACCTCCTCGATACGCGGTGCCATGCCGGCAGGCTTTTTCGGTTGGGGTGGGTCCAACGGGTCTTGCGCAGGGCGTTTTTGTACCGTATTCGCACCAGGCTGCTCGGGGGGCGGCGACCCTGTGGCAGTTTTTCCTGCCTCGTCGAGCTTCTTCAATCCCCGTTCGCTCAAGGAACCATCAAGCCTGACATATTGCGCCCAACTCCTGGGGCTAAGCTTGTGTTTGCGTAGAAACTGCACTTGCGAGACTGACGTGCCCGGTGTTTGCAGACCCGCTTTCCACTCGCGTAAATGGTCAGTGGTGATGCCGTTATAGATAACACCGGCTGCGGTTTCCAGCCTATCCATGCCAGCCGGCCCCAGGCTTCCATCGATCCTGACATAGTTCCTGAAAACAGCCGGGTTAAGATGATGATGACCGGCAAATCCTGTCAGGGTCATTGCATCACGCGCTTGCTGTGTCATGTTTCGCCAATCCTGGATATGCGTTACGTTCGTCTGCCGAAAGGGGGTGTTGGCGGGGCGATTGCGCAGAATCATACCGGCAGGGCTTAACTTACCGTCGCGCTGTACGTAGTAGTTGAAGGTCTTGCGGGGCAAGTTATGCAATTGGGCAAACTCCTCACGGCTAATACTCAGAGCCCCCTCGCGGGGTAACGTCTCCCAGTCCCGCAAATGATCAGCAGTGATTATTTCGTAGGGCGTTGTCGACGCCGAATTTGAGCGCTCTTTTGCGAGACGCTGCTGGCCCTTACTGGTTAAGGAACCCTCACTGGTAACGTAGTTTTTCCATCTGAGTGGGTTGAGGTTGTGTTCGCGCAGGAAGGCCTCTGCCGTCACTGAGTTGCCGGGTTTTTCAGCGTGTTGCTTCCACTTGTGCAAATGCTCATTGGTAATGTCGGTATACGTGTGATCGCTCGCCCTGTTCAACACTACCTGACCGAGATCTGCCACGCTGCCATCGGCCCGGACATGACCTCTGAGGTTCTTCAGATTGAGGTTATGGCGACCGGCAAACCCTTCCAAGGTCATTTCATTGCGCTGCGTCTGCGCCATGTTCTGCCACTCACGGATATGCGCTTGGGCTATCTCATTTTTGGGTGTTTTGGCGGGGCGGTTGCGCACGATCAAGCCGGCATCGCTCAACTGGCCGTCAGGTTTCACGTAGAACTCAAAGGTAGCCGGGGAGAGTTTTTTCTGTCGGGCAAAACCCCGCCGAGTAAGACTTGCCTGTTCATCTGGCGACAAGGCTTCCCAATCCCGTAAATGTTTAGCCTCGATCTGGAGAGGTCCGCCACCCAATGCCCCCAGGCGTTGCCATTGGTCCCCCTCTACATGCCGAACCAGCAACTCGGTTTGCCGGTTATTGTGATAAACCCGGGCCTGCACGGCGCCGTCTTCCGTGCGTAACACCTGGCGCACCTCGTACACTGCAGTTTCACCGTTGCTGTCGGTATGGCGTATGTGCGACAGGTGCCCATCGGCGGCTACATACACACCCTGACGGTTGCGTGTGAGCCCCGCGATTTGAGATTCGGGCACTTTGAAGTGCCCGAACAGCTCATGGCTCAGCTCATCGATGTGGGGAGTATCTACCTCACCCGCGACAGCCTGGGTCACAACCCTGAACTCTTCAAGCGGGCTGCCATAAGGGCGCATGGTGTCGGCGTCGAATGAATACCACTTGCCCCCCTTGAGCACGGCGGCGCCCTCCACCGTCTGGCCTGCCACCTTCAGGGTGCCCGTTGCGGCGGCGTCATACTGTTTACTGATGGTTTTCAACACGTCGTAACTGCCGGTGGCGCCTCTTAGCGTGTTCACGGCCTTGACGCCTTTGGACAGCAAATAAAGACCACCGGAGGCCACCAACCTGGGCACATCACCCACCCCACCCACAGGGTTGAGCACCTCAATGGCCGCCACGCCGATGACCTTGGCCGCCCGCAATGTTCTGGCGCCAATGGAAAGCGCTGAACGGCCGACCTTGAGCAGTTTTCCGGCGGTGGCGGTGCCAGCGGTCAGAAAGCCGAACACATCCAGCAAGAGATCGAATGCACCCGCGCCGTACTGGCCGTTCTGAAAATTGACGATGGCGGACCTGAAGGGGATCAGGTTCAACAAGAACTCGCTCAACTGCGCGTTCGCCGTGTCCAGGGCGGTCTGCCCGCGGGCTTGCTGCTTGATGGCCGGATCGTCGAGCGCCAGATGCTCCACAAAGGCAGCGCCGATCGCATGAGATCGGGCGCTGGCAAAGCTATTCCAGGGTGCGTTGTTCAGCGGGCGCTCACGCCCCAGATCATCTGCTGCATGGCTGGGCGTGAATACTCGAGTCGTCGCAACCTTGTTACCATCCCTGGCCTGCTTAATCTTCGTATCGTAGAGGCTCGCCCTTGCAATCGTGCCTTTGTTGAAGTCGATGAGGTAGGCGAGCGACGTACCTTGCAGCTCAGTTTTAACCAGTAATTCTGGTTTATGTTGACCGTGCGTATTATTGAAATGACCGTCCATGACGTATGAGCCTTCCTGGAAAAAACTGATTTTTCCAAACTCCAAGTGCTTGCGATCCTCCAAGGGCAGTTGCGAGATCATGTGCCTGACTGTTGTATGGACGGCGGCCTTTTTTTCCTCGATTGCGCGTTTGAATTGCCGTTCAAACTCAGCTGGCACACCAAACTGTGGGTTAGCGTTCAACGCCGTTAACACCTTTTGCAGGGCATTGCCCTTGAGTGAACTGCTGGGTTCATGCGCCTTGAAGGGCCTGGGTTCCAGCCAGTCGATCATGGCGATATCCATTAGCGAGAGCCCTCCCCCTTCAATCGCCACGTAGTGCTGATCAATCGCGAATACTTTTTCTTCGAAAAACGCGCCCAGGTCGCCAAATCGCTCCTTGAGCCTGGCCAGTGCAATCTCTTTTCGTGTGGGCAATGCATCGTCCAGTGCCTGGGAGGCGGCGAGACGGGTGTCTAGCTGGGTGTTGAATGCGGTCCTTGCCGACTCAAGTTGCGCGGGCAGATAGCCGTCATCGTATTTTCTTGTGAGTACGCCACTTGCCACGGCCCAGTCCAGCAGCGCCACCGTCTCTGCCGTTTGGGTGACTGCCGGGTCAACCCGCCGCGCTTCCTGGGCTTCGCTCATGACCTGGGCAAACGTCATGCCGGGAACTTTGCCCGGTGTCTGCGCCTCGATCGTCATCGCTGCAACCGTCAGGCTGGCCCAGGCGTGACTGCCGACTTTCACCGTCGCAGGAATGTCCTTGATCAGAAACTGCGGCGCTGCCTTGGCCAGCAACAGGTAGGCACCGACACTCGCCAGCGCAGCGCTGGTTTTGCCTGTACTGCTCAAATGTTCGGCCAAGCCCGCCACCACCGCGCAGGCGTGGTGCCCGGCATGCGTGTCACTACCCAGATCGAACCCGGCGCCCTTGTTGCGATCAGGCGCGGTGATCGACTCAGGGTCCATCTGCAGGGCGATAGCCGCCAGCAGGTAATCGCTCGCGCTACTGTCGCTGTCAATGCCTTGCATTGTTTGCTGCAGCGTTTTGCCCATCCGTTGCCCTTGCGGCGAATTAAGCAGCGCTTCGAGTATTTTTACCGGGTCGCTGCCCACCTCTGCCGGCAGCGGCTGCCGATAGCGCAGAAACTCCAGCACGCCGCCCTTGGTTTGCATCACCAGCGGTTGGTCGCCCAGGTGGTGGGCGTGATTCAGGGTGATCAGGCGCAAGCGCCGTTGTTCGTCTGCGCTCAAGGGAACCGACCAGGATAATGCGCCGCCCAGATTACCCAGCAAGGGGTTGGGGCTGCTGGGTAGCGCCCCCTCTTGGCGGGGACGAGGAGGCGTCATCGAGGCGTCGGCAGTGTGGGTCACAGACGGTGACGGATGCTCATCTGTCGGCAGGGTCAGCGAAAAATGCGGGTGTACGGCGGTAGTGCTTGTCATAAAAAGCAACCTGTCCATGATCAAGGAAGTATTCCGACGAAAGCACCTGCCAGCGCTTTCACTCACTCATTGACGGCTGGCGCTCGGCGCGATGGAGGCTGACACGCCGAGCGCTTGAACTCAGCGATCAGGGTCCGGCTTGATCGCTACATCAGGTACCGGTTTATAGAAAGGGCCATAGTCCAGCAGTAACTCCTCCCCTTTCTTGATGTCCTTGAGCGCCACATAGAACGTCAGGTTTTTACCGACCGCGATAGACACGACATTGTTGGACATCCACGCCGGCCCCTCGCCCAGTTGCGAGGTATTGATAAGGCTCAGGGTGTTGCCGGTGTGCAGCCCGCTCACCGTCCGCGTACCCGAACGTGTACCGAACAGGTAAGTCATTACAGCCCGCGACCCTTGCTTGCGTTGCTCCTGGAACAATGACGCTTCATCTGCGTGATATTTACCTGCGTAGGGGCCAAGCACTTCATATTGGGGAATGTCGCGCCGCGCCCACACCGAAGCACCGCGAGCCGGCCCTCCATCGTCCAGTGGCGTGACCACTTCCAGGGCGTCATCAAACCGGGACTGAAGCTGGCCTTCGGTACGCAGCCAGTCTTTGATCGATGCCTTGATCTGGGCTGAAACGCGCGATTTTGTCGGGTTATCAAGCCCGTCCAGCACGCCATTCCAGTAGGAGATGCGGATGTCATCGATCGGGCCTTCAAGTGATTGGGTCAAGCTGATTCTGGGGTTCACCGGGTCCTGCAGAATCGGCAGCGTGTTGTCGATCTGATGGCGAGGCAATGTCGGGAATTCGCTGGGCTCTACCTTGATCACCACGGGCGGGACTGCCGAAGACGGGCCTGGGACCTCTGTGCCGTGTGGCGTGCCGGCGTGCGGGGTCATATCCGCGACCTTGGGTTGCGGCGGGTCCAAAGGGTCTGTTGCCGGTCGTTTTCGTGCGGTATCCACATCCGGTTGCTCAGGAACGGGGCGCGGCTCAATGCCTTGCTGTAACCGTCCGAGGCGTTGCAAAGCGGTCCCTGTAAACGAGCCGTCAACGCTCACGTACTTCGTCCAGAGGTCTGGATTGAGCCTGTGCTGTTGCACGAACTGCGCCTGCGTGACGGTGTTGTCTGCGTTCTCGGCAAGCGCTTGCCACTGGCGTAAAAGGTCAGCGGTAATCCTGCGATAAACACCATCACTTGCATTCTTCATCAAGGCTTCGCCAGCGGCCGACAGACCACCATCAGTGCGCACATGAGCTCTGAAGGAATGCACACTAAGGTTATGCTCAACGGCGAAACCTTCCATGGTCATGGTGTCACGCGCCTGCTGTGTCATGCGTTGCCACTTTTTGATATGCGTTTCAGTCACCCTACCCAGCGCTGTGTTGGTAGCGCGGTTGCGCACCGTCACGCCAGCAGGGCTCAATTTGCCGTCAGGCTGCACGTAATATTCAAAGGTTCTTGGCGAGATCTGCTTATGGCGGGCAAAGCCTTTACGGGTAATGCTCTGCTGTTGCACCTGCGGCAACGCCTCCCACTCGCGCAAATGCTCAGGCGTGATCACCTCCATGAGCGCCCTCGGCGCATGAGCCATGGGGCCCAGTGCGGCGCGCTCGAGGCGGTCCGTGGCGGTCTTTTTCAAGGAGCCATCCACATTGACCCAGTCTCTCCAGGTACCTGGATGGAGCCCGTGCTCGTGGGTGAACTGCGCCTGCGTGACCACGTTATCCGGGTTCTCACTATGCGCTTTCCATTGGCGAAGATGGTCATCGGTAATCTTGTTAGGGGCAACACCGGCCGCCCTCTCCATCAGTTCTCTACCGACCGGCCCCAAGGTCCCGTCTCGCCGCACATGGGTTTTGAACGAGCCCGGATTAACGTTATAAAGCTCGGCAAACCCCTCGAGCGTCAGTTCGTCACGCTCCGTCTGTGGCATGTCTTGCCAATCACGGATATGGGTTTCAGTCACTGGATAGAAAGGCGTGTTGGGTGCGCGATCACGCACCGCCACGCCGGTAGCGGTTAACTGGCCATCTGGTTTCACATAGCGCTTGAACACTTTTGGGTGGATCTGTTGCTGGCGGGCAAAGCCTGCGGGGGTCAGGCTTTGCTGCTGCTCCAAAGGCAACGCTTGCCAAGCGCGCAAATGATCAGCCATGGGGGTCGGGGCCTGAACGGCGGACGCCCGCGCGGCGTTTTGCCGTGCGCGCTCCAGACGCTGCGCGCCCGCCTCCTTCAACGAACCATCCACGTTGACGTACTGCGCCCAGCTACGTTGGCTGAGCCCGTGCTGGCTCACGAACTGTGCTGACGTCAATGCGTTGTCTGGCTGCCTGAAAAGCTCGTCCCACTGGCGTAAATGCTCATCGGTAAGCTGGTTGTTTTTGGTGCGAATGGAGGCGTTGCCCAACGTTTCCCCCCTGCTCATCAGGATGCCGTCCTTACGCACATAGGTTTTGAACGTCCCGGGTCGAAGGTTATGCAGAAGGGCAAATCCGTCCTGGTTCATTTCGTCACGCTGTGCTTGTGTCATGTTTTGCCAATCACGCACATGCGTTTCGGTCACCTTATCGGTGAATGTGTTGGCGGGGCGGTCACGCACGATCACGCCGCTATCGCTCAACTGACCGTCAGGCTTCACAAAGAACTCAAAGGTTTTCTGTGGAAGGTTATTCTTTTTGGCAAAGCCCTTTCGGGTAAGACTGGCCTGTTCATCCGGCGACAACGCCTCCCAGGCCCGCAAATGTTCAGCCGTGATCTGCCCGCCACCGGGCGCCCCCAGGCGTTGCCATTGGTCACCTTGCATATGCTGGACCAGCAACTCGGTTTGTCGGTTGTTGTGATAGACCCGCGCCTGTACACCCCCCTCTTCGGTACGAGTGACCTGGCGGACCTCGTACACCGCTGTCTCACCGTTGCTGTCGGTATGGCGTATATGCGATCCGTGCCCATCGGCGGCTACATACACGCCCTGGCTATTGCGTGTGAGCCCAGCGATTTCGGACTCGGGCACTTTGAAGTGGCTGAACAGCTCATGGCTCAGCTCACTCCATTCATCGGCGTGTGCGACGTCAACCTCACCCGCCCCAGCCTGGGTTCCGCCCTTGCACTCGCCCAGCCGGCGTCCATACGGGCGCATCGGTTCGGCATCGACTTCATACCACTTGCC
>NZ_WKCD01000283.1:0-7175 GCF_021606625.1 Pseudomonas sp. PA-4-8C | reverse complement strand
CTTTTTCAGTTCCCAGGCGGCGCGCATGCCAGGCAATTCATCGGCGTGCAGGCTGGCCTGGATATAGGCCTTGCGCTCGCCACTGCCGAAACGAAACACGCTCAGCTGGCGCTCACAGCCCAGGTGCCCCCAGGGCAGCAGATGGTCGATACGTTCCATATCAGTGCTTCCGTGGAGCCAGGTAGCTCAGCCAGCGGCGCTCGGCCAACTTGAACAGGCGCACCAGGATGAAGGTCAGGCACAGGTAGAACAGGCCGGCGGTGATATAGGCTTCGAACGGCAGGTAGTACTGAGCGTTCACGGTACGCGCGGCACCGGTGATGTCGATCAGCGTGACGATGGAGGCCAGGCTGGTGGTCTGCAGCATCATGATCACTTCGTTGCTGTACTGCGGCAGCGCGCGGCGCAGGGCCGACGGCAACAGGATGCGGCGGTACAGCTTGTAGCGCGACATGCCCATGGCCTTGGCCGCTTCGATCTCACCGTTGGGCGTGGCCTTGAGGCTGCCGGCGATGATCTCGGCGGTGTAGGCGCTGGTGTTGATGGCAAACGCCAGGCACGCACAGAACGTGGCACTGGACAGCAGCGGCCACAGGAAGCTCTCGCGCACCACTTCGAACTGGGCCAGGCCGTAGTAGATCAAAAACAACTGCACCAGCATCGGCGTGCCGCGGATCACGTAGGTGTAAAGCCAAGCCACACCATTGACGATCGGCTGCTTGGACACGCGCATCAAGCCCAGGGGCAAGGCCGCGAGCAGGCCGAAAAACAGCGAGATAGCGAGCAGTTTCAGGGTGGTCAGCAAGCCGCCAAGGTACAGCGGCATGGCCTCCCAGATGACGTTGTAGTCGAAGATCATAGATCAGCCGCCCTTACGCCTACCGAGTAGCGCTTCTCAAGGTAACGCAAGGCCAGCAACGACACGCTGGTGATCACCAGGTACATCGCCGCCACTGCGAGGAAGAAGGTAAAAGGCTCGCGGGTGGCGTCTGCCGCCTGCTTGGCCTTGAACATCATGTCTTGCAGACCCACCACCGAAATCAGCGCGGTGGCCTTGGTCAATACCAGCCAGTTGTTGGTAAAACCAGGGATCGCCAGCCGAATCATCTGCGGCACCATCACCCGGAAAAACACCTGAAAACTGCTCATGCCATACGCCAGGCCGGCTTCAGCCTGCCCCTTGGGAATGGCCATGAAGGCGCCGCGGAAGGTTTCCGAGAGGTAAGCGCCAAAGATGAAACCCAGGGTGCCGATACCGGCGGCCAGGGGGTTCAAGTCGATATAGTCGTCAAAGCCCAGCAACGGCGCGACGCGGTTGAGCAAGTCCTGGCCGCCGTAGAAAATCAGCAGGATCAGCACCAGGTCGGGGATCCCGCGGATCACCGTGGAGTACAGGTCGCCCAGCCAAGCCAGCCAGCGTACCGGCGATAGGCGTAGCGCGACCCCGATCAGACCCAGAACAATGGCCAAGGCCATGGACGACAAGGCGAGCTGAAGCGTCAACCAAGCGCCATCGAGGATAACGGCCCCGTAGCCTTTCAACATGATTCAGGTCCTCGAAAAGGGGGATGAAAAAATGGCGCAAACTTCAGGATGACTGTTGCTTGCGCCATTTCGGACAGACAGCTGCGATGAGTTACTTGGCGTCAGCGCCGTAAATATCGAAGTCGAAGTACTTGTCCTGGATTTTCTTGTATTCGCCGTTGGCACGGATTGCAGCGATGGCCGCATTGATGCGCTCAAGGTTTTCTTTGTCGCCTTTGCGCACTGCGATGCCGATACCGTCGCCGAAGTATTTGGCTTCGGTGAACGATGGGCCTACAAACGCGTAGCCTTTGCCGGCATCGGTTTTCAGGAAACCGTCTTGCAGCAGGGTGGCGTCAGCCACGGTACCGTCGAGACGACCGGCGGCCACATCCAGGTAGATTTCGTTCTGGGTACTGTAGCCCTTGATATTCGCACCTTTTGGCGCCAGGACTTCACGGGCGAAACGGTCGTGGATCGAACCGCGCTGCACACCGATCGTCTTGCCTTTGAGTTCATCCAGGCCGTCGCTGACGTTGGTGCCTTCCTTCATCACCAGGCGCGCCGGGCTCAGGTAGTAACGGGTGGTGAAGTCCACGGATTTCTTGCGGTCGTCAGTGATGGACATGGACGACAGGATCGCGTCGATCTTACGCACTTTGAGTGCCGGGATCAGACCATCGAATTCCTGCTCGACCCAGGTGCACTTGACGTCCATCTGCTTGCACAGGGCGTTGCCGATGTCGTAGTCAAAACCGACGATGCTGCCATCCGGCGCCTTCGAGGCAAACGGAGGGTAAGCCGCTTCGATACCAATTTTCAGCGGCTTGCCTTCGGCGAAAGCCTGCATGGACAGCACGGACAGCGCCAGGGCGCCCAACAGCACGAGTTTCTTCATCTTGGGACTCCATCGGTATAGGGCAAAAACTGCAGTATGAGCCATGGCCCACGATGCGGCGAAGGTGTAACCGAATAGCGTGCTGCGTCCTGCGCGGGCGACACCTGCGACGACGAGCGAGTGATCGGCATTCTAACGACAGGCCGGAAGCCGATATTTCCTCAATGCGACAACAATTTACAGAAGCACTGAGAAAGCGGTTCCAGCTCATTGACAGCCCCTGAATTTTATGCAGAGACAAAAGATATTAAACCTGATGATGCTGCAAATTGCGGGCCTATTATTCGCAAACCCTTCTAGCACGGCAAGTCTGGCGTTTAATCTTATTTTTGGGGGTGTCTAGAATGCGGTTTTTCGGGGCGTAGGCGTGGTCCATTGCCCCAGGTTTGTGCGGACGGTTACACATTTGAGCGGGCCGGTAACATTCAGAAACGTCCTACTGGAAAAACCGATATTTATTGGCTTGGTGGATATGCAGGTCTGTCAGACCGCCATCCATACCCTCCTATGAAATGCGATCTTAACTGTGGGAGCTGGCTTGCCTGCGATAGCGGTGTGTCAGCCAGCCAACCGTTGCCTGACACACCCTCATCGCAGGCAAGCCAGCTCCCACACTGAATCTGGGCAGTCTTGAGCCCCTACAAAAAAGCCCCACCCGGCTTGCGCCGAATGGGGCTCTGTCCCACCTACCCCGCTTACGCGACGTTCATGGTCTTGTGCGTTTCAATCAAATGCGCCACCACGCTCGGATCTGCCAGGGTAGAGATATCCCCCAACCCATCGTATTCAGCCGTGGCGATCTTGCGCAAAATGCGCCGCATGATTTTCCCCGAGCGCGTTTTCGGCAGCCCCGGTGCCCACTGGATGACATCCGGCGAGGCTATCGGCCCGATTTCCTTGCGCACCCAGTTCTTCAGTTCCAGGCGCAGCGCTTCATTGGGTTCTTCGCCATTTTTCAGGGTGACGTACACATAGATGCCCTGCCCCTTGATGTCGTGGGGTACGCCCACCACTGCCGCCTCGGCGACTTTGGGGTGGGCAACCATGGCGCTTTCGATCTCGGCGGTGCCCATGCGGTGGCCGGACACGTTCAGCACGTCATCCACACGGCCAGTAATCCACCAGTAACCGTCCTCATCGCGACGCGCACCGTCACCGGTGAAGTACATGCCACGGAAGGTCTTGAAGTAGGTGTCGACAAAACGGTCATGGTCGCCGTACAGGGTACGCGCCTGGCCTGGCCAGGAATCCAGAATCACCAGGTTGCCCTCGGCGGCGCCTTCGATGATGTTGCCCAGGTTGTCTACCAGCGCCGGCACCACACCGAAGAACGGCCGTGCCGCCGAACCCGGCTTCAGCGCATGGGCGCCCGGCAGCGGGCTCATCAGCGTGGCGCCGGTTTCGGTCTGCCACCAGGTGTCGACGATCGGGCAGCGGGATTGGCCGACGTTCTTGTAGTACCAGTCCCAGGCTTCCGGGTTGATCGGCTCGCCCACCGACCCCAGCAGGCGCAGGCTGCTGCCGTCGGCGCCTTCGCAGGCTGCGGTGCCGGAAGCCATCATGGCGCGGATCGCGGTCGGCGCGGTGTAGAGAATGTTGACCTTGTGCTTGTCGACAATCTTCGCCACGCGGGTGATGTCCGGGTAGTTCGGCACGCCCTCGAACAGCACCGTGGTCGCGCCATTGGCCAGCGGGCCGTAGACGATGTAGGTGTGGCCGGTGACCCAGCCAACGTCGGCGGTGCACCAGTAGATTTCGCCCGGGCGATAGTCGAATACGCGCTCGTGGGTCAGGGCTGCATAGAGCAAGTAGCCACCGGTGGTGTGCTGCACGCCCTTAGGCTTGCCGGTGGAACCGGAGGTATAAAGGATGAACAGTGCTTCTTCGGCGCCCATCTCTTTTGGCGCGCAGACGGTGCCCGCCACTTTCATCAGGTCTTCGTACCAGATGTCGCGATGCTGGTTCCACTTGATCGCACCATTGGTGCGCTTGCACACGATCACCTTCTGGATGCTGCTGGTTTCCGGGTTGGTCAGTGCGTCATCGACGTTAGCTTTCAGCGGAATCTTCTTACCGGCACGGATGCCTTCGTCAGCGGTAATCACCACTTTCGACTTACAGTCGATGATGCGACCGGCCAAGGCTTCCGGAGAGAAACCGCCAAACACCACCGAATGGATCGCGCCAATGCGGGTACAGGCCAGCATGGCGACCACGGCTTCGGGGATCATCGGCATATAGATAGTCACCACATCGCCGCGATGCACATCCTGGCCGCGCAGGGCGTTGGCGAACTTGCAGACTTCTTCATGCAGCTCGCGGTAGGTGATGTTGCGGCTCTCGGCAGGGTCATCGCCCTCCCAGATGATCGCGATCTGGTCGCCACGCTCGGCGAGGTGACGGTCCAGGCAATTGTAGGAAACGTTCAGGGTGCCATCGGCAAACCATTTGATGTCGACATGGTGGTCGTCGAAAGAGGTTTGCTTGACCGCGGTGAAAGGCTTGACCCAGTCAAGGCGCTTGGCTTGCTCACGCCAGAAGCCATCGGGGTTGACCACCGACTGCTGGTACATGGCCTTGTAGGTCGCCTCGTCGGTGAGCGTGTTGGCTGCTACTTCGGGGCGAACGGGGTACAGGGAAGCCGCACTCATCTTTCTTACCTCGGTGACATAGTTGTTGTTGTATGGCCCCTGTTGTAGCCGGGGTGGGCCTATAGAACCATTCGACGATGGTAGTAACAAGACCCTACAAATTGCCCTGCTATGCCGTTTCACCGCTCTGGCCCGCGTGCTGCGGCGCCTGGCAGGTTTCTGAAAAAATCTTGATCGAGGGATTGTTACAAAAACCGCCAAAAGTGTTTATCAAAACCACGGGTATATGAATATAACCGAGGCGCCTAAAATCAACTCCGCCAACAAGGCACTCTGATTAACAACGCAACAGCCCCCACGAAGGCAACGTTAATCCGAACTTCCCAACTTTTAAGTGACACACGCGGCCTCACAAGGGCCCCGTGCCCCCTTTCGCCCTGAAGAAGGTAATGAAGCAATGAAAGCGTTATTAGTGATGGCCCTGAGCAGCCTGTGCGCCACCGCCGCCCTGGCTGACGAAGCCCCGACTGAACTGGCCGGCCAGAACGCCCCGATCGTTGAGGACTACACCTACAGCACACACTTGGACGTGGCCAAAGTCTTGTCCATGAGCAGCATTCCAGAAGTCTGCGAAGTTGTACCGGCGAAGATGGAATATGAAGATTCGCAAGGCCAGCGGCATATTCTTAACTATCAAGTGATGGGCAATGGTTGCTCTAACGGCTAACAACTTCTGAAGTTGGATTCTTAATTGCCGCAAGAAATCGTTCTTGCGGCCAAGAACCCGCCCTTGAATACACCACGCATCAACTGTGGGAGCTGGCTTGCCTGCGATGGCGATTTCAGCCATAACACCCGCTACGGTTAGTGGACCCAATCCTCGTAAGACAACCCCGCTACGCGACTGAATTCCCGAATATTGTTGGTCACCAACGTACACCCCGAAGCAATTGCATGCCCTGCAATAGCAGTATCATTTTGGCCGATGATCGACCCTTGCTCGGTCAGGCTTCGCTTCACCTCAACCGTCGCGTCCACCGCCGCCAGGCCCCACGGCAACACTTCATCGAGTCGCTTCACAAACTCATCGACTAACGTCTTGTGTTTGGGCGATGCCTTTTTCCCAATCTGCCCATATCGCATTTCGGCATAGGTTATGGCCGAAATCACGATTCGATTGCTCCTCGCCACCTCCGATGCCAGTCGCTCAAGCACACACTCGGGCCGCTCACGCATGATGAATGAGCAAATGCAGGTATCCAGCATGTATGTCGTCACAGATTGAACCTGCCTTCATCGCCAATAACGTCCTCACGCTCCTGAAGAAAATCTTCGTCCGCCTTGGGCAGCTCACTCAACGACCCCCAGCTAGGTCGTATAGGTCGCAACGTAATCGTATCTCCGTTGCGGGTGATTTCGAGCTCGCCGACTCCCTCATAAGCCATTTCGTTTGGAATTCGAATAGCCTGGTTCTTTCCGTTTTTAAAAATTGAGACTGTGCGCATGATTCAGCTCCTACCTATGCCTGACATATGCAATGTAGAGATACGTGGAAGCCTATGCAAGACATATGGCAATTTGCCGACGATCGGAGATCGTGTGCCAGTTGCTAAAAAACTTGCGGCAGTAACCCCCCGTAAACTCTCACCCCGGCTTCAAAAGCGTCCTTTTTGTCTCTAATCAGTGACCATCCGTCACAACACAAACCCGATTTTTTCCCTATAATGCGCGGGTAAATCGGGCCTGCAATATCCCTTTACACTGGGATGAAGAGCCAGACCTGAGGCATCCCGCGCGAGCTTGCACCTACCGCTGCGCCCCTCAAGCCTCACGCAGAGCACCCGTAGCCCTATTCCGTTTAATGCGTGCGCTAGCTGCAACAAACGATTCCTTAAGATCCACCGCGGCCTTTGGGCCGTGTGAACACCCAACCATCCGGTTTCACACGGGCACCTTTGAGCCCTCACGCAGGAGACGACACGTCATGCTGAGCTGGGACGAATTCGACAAAGAAGAAGAAGGCGAAGTAGCCGCTAAAGGCGCCAACGCCGGCCACGCCACCGAAGCCAACATGGACCGCCTCGACGGTGCCGGCGCCGCTGCCGCCGTGGAAGCCCGCGCCGTCACCGCCAACGACTCTGCCGCCATCGTGCGCGCCAAGG
>NZ_WKCD01000282.1:0-7184 GCF_021606625.1 Pseudomonas sp. PA-4-8C | reverse complement strand
GCCGCCGACCGCGTGCGCAGCGAGTACGTGGTGAAAATCACCGGCAAGGTACGCCTGCGTCCGGCCGGTGCTGTGAACAAGAACATGGCGTCCGGCGGCATCGAAGTGCTGGGCTACGAGCTGGAAGTGCTGAATGAGTCGGAAACCCCGCCGTTCCCACTTAACGAATACTCCGACGTAGGCGAAGAAACCCGCCTGCGCTACCGCTTCCTGGACCTGCGTCGTCCGGAAATGGCCGAGAAGCTGCGCCTGCGTTCGCGCATGACCACCAGCATCCGCCGCTTCCTCGACGAAAACGGCTTCCTGGACGTCGAAACGCCGATCCTCACCCGGGCCACCCCGGAAGGCGCGCGTGACTACCTGGTACCGAGCCGCACCCACGCCGGCAGCTTCTTCGCCCTGCCGCAATCGCCGCAGTTGTTCAAGCAACTGCTGATGGTGGCCGGCTTCGACCGTTACTACCAGATCGCCAAGTGCTTCCGTGACGAAGACCTGCGCGCTGACCGCCAGCCGGAATTCACCCAGATCGACATCGAGACCAGCTTCCTCGATGAAACAGAGATCATGGGCCTGACCGAGCAGATGATCCGCAACCTGTTCAAGGAAGTGCTGGGCCTGGAGTTCGGCGAATTCCCGCACATGACCTTCGAAGAAGCCATGCGCCGCTACGGTTCCGACAAGCCAGACCTGCGTAACCCGCTGGAACTGGTGGACGTGGCCGACCAGCTCAAGGACGTCGACTTCAAGGTGTTCAGCGGCCCGGCCAACGACCCTAAATGCCGCATCGCCGCCCTGCGCGTGCCTGGCGGCGCGAGCATGCCGCGCAAGCAGATCGACGACTACACCAAGTTCGTCGGCATCTACGGTGCCAAGGGCCTGGCGTACATCAAGGTCAACGAGCGCGCCAACGGCGTCGATGGCCTGCAATCGCCGATCGTGAAAAACATCCCTGAGGCCAACCTGAACACGATCCTTGATCGCGTCGGTGCGGTTGACGGCGACATCGTGTTCTTCGGCGCCGACAAGGCCAAGATCGTCAGCGAAGCCCTGGGCGCGCTGCGTATCAAGCTGGGTCACGACCTGAACCTGCTGACCTGCGAATGGGCGCCGATGTGGGTTGTGGACTTCCCGATGTTCGAAGAGAACGACGACGGCAGCTTTAGCGCCTTGCACCACCCGTTCACCGCGCCGAAGTGCTCCCCGCAGGAGCTGGAAGCCAACCCGGCCGGCGCGCTGTCCCGTGCCTACGACATGGTGCTCAACGGTACTGAACTGGGTGGCGGCTCGATCCGTATCCACCGCAAAGAGATGCAACAAGCGGTCTTCCGCCTGCTGGGCATCAACGAAGCGGAACAGGAAGAGAAATTCGGCTTCCTGCTCGACGCCCTGAAATACGGCGCGCCGCCGCACGGTGGCCTGGCGTTCGGCCTGGACCGTCTGGTGATGCTGATGACCGGCGCCCAGTCGATCCGTGAAGTGATCGCCTTCCCGAAAACCCAGAGCGCTGCGGACGTCATGACCCAGGCGCCGGGTGTGGTGGATGCCAAGGCCTTGCGCGAGTTGCACATCCGCCTGCGCGAGACGCCGAAGGCTGAGTAAGGCTGCTGCGTGAAAGCGCGATAAAGTGGTAGGCAGTCAAAAAGGCGCATCTTCGGATGCGCCTTTGCGTTTAAAAGAGGGAAATCTCGCCTGGGGCGGGATTGATAAGGTTTCTAGAGAATTCGGAGTTGTGTTATGGCTGGCCATTCCAAGTGGGCGAACATCAAGCACCGCAAAGAGCGTCAGGATGCCAAGAAAGGCAAGATCTTCACCAAGTGGATTCGCGAACTGACTGTCGCGGCCCGCCAGGGTGGCGGTGATCCGGGCTCCAACCCGCGTCTGCGCCTCGCGCTGGACAAGGCGTTGGGCGCGAACATGAGCCGCGACATCATTGACCGCGCCGTGGCCCGTGGTGCCGGTGCGGCCGATACCGACGACATGGTCGAGCTGACCTACGAAGGCTATGGCCCGGGCGGCGTGGCGGTGATGGTCGAATGCATGACCGACAACCGCAACCGTACAGCGGCAGCCGTACGTCATGCGTTCAGCAAGTGCGGTGGTAATCTCGGCACGGATGGTTCGGTGGCCTACCTGTTCGAGCGCAAAGGGCAGATCACCTTCGCACCGGGCACAGATGAAGACGCGCTGATGGAAGCTGCGATGGAAGCGGATGCCGATGACGTCGTGACCAACGAAGACGGCTCCATCGACGTGTTTACCTCGTTCGCCAGCTTCTACGCCGTGCGTAACGCCCTGGAAGCCGCTGGTTTCAACGGCACCGACGCGGAAATCGTGATGCTGCCGACCACCAGTGCCGAACTGGACCTGGACGGTGCGCAAAAGGTGCTGAAGCTGCTGGACATGCTTGAAGACCTGGATGATGTGCAGAATGTGTACTCGAATGCCGACATTCCTGAGTCTGTGGCCGAACAGCTCACTTAAGAACGATGAATATCCACTGTGGGAGCTGGCTTGCCTGCGATAGCATCACCTCGATTTGACAGACGCACCGAGGTGCCCGCATCGCAGGCAAGCCAGCTCCCACAGGGGTTCTATGCTGTTACACAAATGTGTGCCTGGCACATACCGTTGTAAATCCAACCCGCAGGCGTTATGACTTTAATCCTAGGTATCGACCCCGGTTCGCGCATCACCGGTTTTGGCGTGGTGCAGCAGACCCCGCGCGGCTGCGTGTACGTCGCCTCGGGTTGCATCCGCACCGGTGCCGGCGAGCTGGCCGAACGGCTGCAGATCGTTTATCGCGGCGTGCGTGAAGTCATCCAGACCTACGGCCCGGTCACCATGGGCATTGAAAAAGTGTTCATGGCCAAGAATGCCGACTCGGCGTTGAAGCTCGGCCAAGCCCGTGGCGCCGCCATCGTGGCGGGTGCCGAGGAGGGCATGGAAATCGCTGAATACACCGCGACCCAGGTCAAGCAGGCCGTGGTCGGCACCGGTGGCGCCAACAAGGAGCAGGTGCAGATGATGGTCATGCACATGCTCAAGCTCACTTCCAAGCCGCAGATCGACGCCTCGGACGCCCTGGCCATCGCCATTTGCCATGCCCATACCCGCTCCAGCCTGTTGCCTCACGGCTTGGGCACAGCACGTAGTCGTGGCGGGCGCCTGCGTCTCTGATAGCATCAGCGCAATCGTTATTTTTGCGGTCAGGCCTTGAACTGACCCCCAAGCTTTAAGGATCTGAACCGTGATTGGACGCTTGCGCGGCACCCTGGCTGAGAAACAGCCGCCGCACCTGATTCTGGATGTGAATGGGTTGGGTTATGAGCTGGAAGTGCCCATGACCACCTTGTATCGCCTGCCGTCCGTCGGCGAGCCGATAACCTTGCACACTCATTTAGTGGTGCGCGAAGACGCGCAACTGCTCTATGGTTTCATCGGCAAGCGCGACCGCGATTTCTTCCGCGAGCTGATTCGTCTCAATGGCGTGGGGCCCAAACTGGCCCTGGCCTTGATGTCGAGCCTGGAAGTGGATGAGTTGGTGCGTGCCGTGTCCGCCCAAGACACCTCGGCTCTGACCAAGGTGCCGGGGGTCGGCAAGAAAACCGCCGAGCGCTTGTTGGTGGAACTCAAAGACCGCTTCAAAGCCTGGGAAGTGGTGCCGAGCATGTTCGCCCTGGTACCGAACCAGCCGGATATGCCAGCGGCCCAAGTCGCCAGCGCGGAAAGCGATGCGGTCAATGCGCTGATCTCCCTGGGCTACAAGCCCCAGGAGGCCAGCAAGGCCGTATCGGCCATCAAGGACAAGAACCTGAGCGCTGAAGACATGATTCGCCGTGCCCTGAAGGGAATGATTTAAGTGATTGAAGCCGATCGTCTGATCGCGGCCACCGGCCCGCGTGACCGTGAAGAAGTCCAGGACCGGGCCATCCGCCCCCTGAGCCTGGCCGAATACATCGGCCAGCCTACCGTGCGCGAGCAGATGGAGCTGTTTATCCAGGCCGCGCGCGGGCGCAGTGAGTCCCTGGACCACACCCTGATCTTCGGCCCGCCGGGGTTGGGCAAGACCACCCTGGCCAATATCATCGCCCAGGAAATGGGCGTGTCGATCAAGTCCACCTCCGGCCCGGTGCTGGAGCGGCCGGGCGACCTGGCAGCGCTGCTGACCAATCTTGAACCCCATGACGTGCTGTTTATCGACGAGATCCATCGGTTATCACCGATTGTCGAAGAAGTGCTGTACCCGGCGATGGAAGACTTCCAGCTCGACATCATGATCGGCGAAGGCCCGGCAGCCCGTTCGATCAAGCTCGACCTGCCACCTTTCACCCTGGTGGGCGCGACCACGCGTGCGGGTATGCTGACCAACCCGCTGCGAGACCGTTTCGGCATTGTTCAACGTCTGGAGTTCTATAGCACCGCTGATCTGGCGACCATTGTCAGCCGTTCGGCGAGTATCCTTGGCTTGCCTCTGGACCCGGAAGGCGCCTTTGAAATCGCCCGGCGCGCTCGTGGCACGCCGCGAATCGCCAACCGTCTGCTGCGCCGCGTGCGCGATTTTGCCGAGGTGCGTGCCAAGGGCCACATCACCAAGGCGGTGGCGGACCTGGCGTTGAACCTGTTGGATGTGGACGAGCATGGCTTCGATCACCAGGATCGACGCCTACTTTTGACCATGATCGAGAAATTCGACGGTGGCCCGGTCGGCGTGGACAGCCTGGCCGCGGCCATCAGTGAAGAGCGCCATACCATTGAGGATGTGCTGGAGCCGTACCTGATCCAGCAGGGCTACATCATGCGAACCCCGCGGGGCAGGGTGGTGACACGCCATGCTTACCTGCACTTTGGGCTAAACATTCCGTCACGATTGGGAGAGATGCCCGTGGTAGACGAATTCCTCGATGCAGTAGACGATTAAAAAATTGCAGGAGCGAGCTTGCTCGCGAAAAACGCCAACGATAACGCGGTATGGCTGGTTATACGCGGCGGGCTCAGGTTCTTCGCGAGCAAGCTCGCTCCTACGGGGTATTTGCCATGTGGGATGATTTATCCGAGCTTTGTGCTGTCCCAGTGTCTGGCGTCGTCATTTGAAAGCGTTCAGGAATGAAAAAACAGTTGCCCAGCCAATTGGCAACATGAGGAGTAAGCACTAGAGTATGCGCGCGCAAAACGGGGATCAGTCGTTCGCACATCGCTGTCGCGTTTATTACGAGGACACCGATGCCGGCGGCATCGTTTATTACGTCAATTACCTGAAATTCATGGAACGGGCTCGAACCGAGCGGCTGCGGGAGTTGGGTTTTGCCCAGTCCGAGCTTGTAGGCGAGGACCTGTTATTCGTCGTGCATTCCAGCGAGGCGCGTTACCACGCACCGGCGCGACTGGACGACGAATTGCTGGTCAGTGCCGAAGTCATCGAATTGAACCGTGCCAGCCTGCGTTTCAAACAGCAGGTCAGGCGGGCCACGGATGCAACGCTGCTCTGTGAAGGGCAGTTCCTGGTGGCGTGTGTGCGCACCAACAGCTTGAAACCTCGGGCCATTCCCGAAACTCTACGCGCGGCCTTTGCCGCCGTGAGCGGCGCGGGTCAACAATCAAAGCAGGAGATTTAGCGTGGAACCTACCGTCGTCGACCATTCCTCCATGTGGAGCCTGGTCAGCAATGCCAGTGTCGTGGTTCAACTGGTCATGCTGACCCTGGTAGCCGCATCGGTTACCTCTTGGGTCATGATTTTTCAGCGCAGCAACATGCTGCGTGCCGGTCGACGTGCCTTGGAGAGCTTTGAAGAGCGCTTCTGGTCGGGTATCGACCTGTCCAAGCTGTACCGCCAGGCCGGCAGCAACCCGGACCCGGACTCGGGCGTCGAGCAGATCTTCCGTGCCGGCTTCAAGGAATTCTCCCGTCTGCGCCAGCAGCCTGGTGTAGACCCGGAAGCGGTGATGGAAGGCGTGGCCCGTGCCATGCGCGTTGCCATCTCCCGCGAAGAAGAGAAACTTGAGCAGGGCCTGCCGTTCCTCGCCACCGTGGGTTCCGTGAGCCCATACATCGGCCTGTTCGGTACCGTATGGGGCATCATGAACTCCTTCCGCGGACTGGCCCAGGCGCAGCAAGCCACACTGGCCACCGTGGCCCCGGGTATTGCCGAAGCCCTGATCGCCACCGCGATCGGCCTGTTCGCCGCTATCCCCGCAGTAATCGCCTACAACCGTTTTGCCGCCACCAGCGAAACCTTGATCGGCCGTTACTACACCTTCGCCGATGAATTCCAGGCGATCCTGCACCGTAAAGTGCACACCAGCGAAGAATAAGCAGGTAATTCCAATGGCTTTAATCGCTCGAGCTCGCAAAAAGCGCAAGCCGGTCGCCGAGATGAACGTAGTGCCCTACATCGACGTGATGCTGGTACTGCTGGTGATCTTCATGGTGACCGCGCCGATGCTCAACCAGGGCGTGAAGGTTGATCTGCCCAAGGTTTCCAGTGAAGCCTTGCCGCAGGACAACAACACTCAGGTCCTGACCATTTCGATCAAGGCTGACAAGACCTATTACTGGAACCTTGGCAGCGAAGTCGACACGCAAAAGCAGCAGGACAAGGCCCTGACCTTGCCTGCAATGACCGATGCGGTGACCAAGATCATTCGCTCCGGCAACGAAGGCGGCAAGCACACCCAGGTGTTTATCCGGGGTGACAAATCGGTCGACTACGGCTCCGTCATGGGCGCCATGGGCGGGCTGCAGAAGGCCGGCGTCGGTAACGTTGGCTTGATTACCGAGGCGCCCTGATGCAGCAACAGCGAGAGCCGTCCGCCTCGGAAAGCTACTTCTGGCCTGGCGTGTGGGCAATTGCCCTGCACGTCCTGGTGTTCGGCATGCTGTTCGTCAGCTTTGCCATGACCCCGGACCTGCCGCCAGCCAAGCCGATCGTGCAGGCGACCCTGTATCAGCTGAAATCGAAAAGCCAGGCCACCACCCAGACCAATCAGAAGATTGCGGGTGAGGCCCAGAAGTCGGCCGCGCGCCAGACTGAAGTCGAGCAGATGGAACAGAAGAAGGTCGAGCAGGAAGCGGTGAAGGCTGCTGCGGAACAAAAGAAAGAAGAGGCGGCTCAAAAGGCCGAGGAATCGAAAAAGGCTGACGAAGCCAAGAAGGCCGACGAGGCGAAAAAGGATGATGAAGCCAAGAA
>NZ_WKCD01000281.1:0-7185 GCF_021606625.1 Pseudomonas sp. PA-4-8C | reverse complement strand
GCCATCAGTTGGCGACCCAGGCCAAGCTTCTCGTGCGATGGCAGCACGAACATCGCGAATACTTCGCCTTCATCCAGATCGACCATGGAAAACCCCGCCGCCTGGCCGTCCACTTCCGCGATCCAGCCGCAAGGGGCTGCGCGCAACGTGTCGCTCAATACCTGTGGGGTAATCCCCAGGTCAGCCATCTGTTCAAGGCTCAGGTGGTTTTGCACCACCGCGGTGCGAATCGCGCACAGCGTGTCGACGTCATCGGGTGTCGCCGTTCGAATCAGCACTTGCATATCGGCCTCCATGAAGAAGTGCGCAATTGTATGCAAATACTCACACAGGGTTTGTCGTGGATTTGTAAAGGCCCCACGGCTGGTGCGGGGCTACGATTACTTGCGCGCCACCTTGTAGCGCAGGCAATCCTGGTAAAAGCTTTGACGAATCGCCTCGGGCTTGAGCCGTGAGCGACTGTCATAGGTCTGCTCGGTGATGCCCATGGCCATCATGCGCATCCACGATTTGCTGAACTTGAGGGTCTGGATCTTCTGCCGGGCGGCGTACAGCGAAACGCCGGATAACTTGAGTTCCTGGGCCCTGGCGGCCGTGCCTGCGCCCCAACTGCACATGTACTTGTCACCTTCGCGCAACTCCCTGGCCTGCGCGACAGTCGCGCCGCCGGCCAGGGAGCAGGCAATCAGCATCATTCCCACAGAGCGCATTTGCATCCTCACCTAACCACCTGAAAATAAAAGTGATTTTGGCGAGGATTTTGTTACAAAGGGGCCATTAAATTGCCTTAATGCGCAACGCAATGGCCGGATGGCTCATATCAAGGCTTGAGTTCGAACAGCGCCGGCATTGGCGGCCACTCCGAGGGCACTTTACGGAAGCGGCTGAACCCGGCGGCTTGCGCCATCTGACGGGCACGCTTCTCGCCCATGAACGCCCCCAGCCCGGCGCCGCCATGGGACAGCGAACAGGTCATGCAATAGAGGGTGCTCTGCGGGTACATGACACGCCCGAACAGGTTCATGTTTTCGTGCAGTTCTTCGGACAGGTTGAGTTCCACCATCAGGTAGGTACCGTCTTCGGCCGTGGCGGCGCGCAAATCCTTGAGCATCTGTTGAGGGTCGGTGGCATCGTGGATCACCACAAAGGTGGTCACGAAGTCGAATTGCTGGCCGCGCAAGGCGTCGGAGTCGTTCACCTCGAATTGCACCCGGTCACCCACACCGGCCGCCTCGGCGTTGGCCCGCGCCAACTCGATGGAAGGCAGGTGGAAGTCGCAGCCGACAATGCGCGCCTCGGGGTAGGCCTTGGCCATGGTGATCGCCGCCAGGCCCGCGCCGCAGCCGAAATCCAGCACACTGCCGCCGGTCTTGAGCTTCTCTTCGACGCCGTCCAGGGACGGGATCCAGTGCTGGACCAGGTAGTGCTTGTACCAGGGCATGGTCATGCGCTCCATGCCTTTCCAGGTTTCCAGCGGGAACGCCTCTTCGGCGCAACCCCCGCCGTGGCGAAAGGCTTCAATGACCTTGGGCGCCATGCTCACGAACGGCACACTCAGCTGGATAATGCCACCGGCGAAATACGGCGAGTCTTCATCGGCCAGCACTGGCACAAATTCAGCCGGCATCTGGTAGCGGCGGGTTTGCGCGTCGTAGGTCACGTAATTGCCAGTGGCCATGCTGCCCAGCCATTCGCGCAAGTAACGTGCGTTGTAGCCGGTCTTGTGCGCTAACTCTTCCAGGGTCACCGCCTGGCCGTCAGCCAATGCCTTGAACAAGCCGAGCTGGTCGCCAATGTAGAGCATGGCGCCGCGCAGCGTGTTGCCGTAATCCTCCATGATGCGCGCCGAAAATTGCTGGACCTTGGCTTTATCAACTTCCATAACGTTGGACATCTGTCGCTCCTTGATGAATTTGCAAGTCTGTTCAGAGATCAATGATCAGTGGCCGGCGAGCTTGGCCAGCACGTTGTCAACAATGCGTTCGGACATGCCCAGGTGCGTCCGGGGTTCGAACAGCCGGGCCAGGGCGCCGTCATTCATGACCGCAAGCACCCGCGCATCGGCCTCGATTGCCTCGCGGATCGACACGTGATTGCGCTGGCTGGCCTGGGACACTTCGAAGATGATCTGGTAGGCGCTGCTCTTGCCCAGCTTGCGCGCCATTTCGAACACCACCGCTTCGGTGCAGATGGCATCGCCATAGGCCTGGGCGGTGCCTTCCATCTTCTGCACATTCACGGTGAGCCCGTCGATGGTCTCGGTCAGAATCGAGAGCGCCATCAGCGCATAGTGGGAAACGTCCGCGACCGCGCACCACTCCAACCGCGTGCCGCGGTAATCACGCTCATGCTCAAGAATCATCGCGTCCAGCGCGAGCATGACCTGGGCCTTGGCCAGCCGCGCCAACACCACCACCTGCTCGCAACCTTCGGGGTTGCGTTTGTGCGGCATGGTGCTGCTGCCGATCTGTTGGTCGCTCCAGCCCACTTCCACTTCAGCGATTTCCCAGCGATTGAGCGTACGGATTTCATCGGCAACGCGGGCCAACGAGGCGGTGACCATGGCCAGGGTGCTGACGAACTCGGCAACGCGGTCACGGGACACATGCCAGCCCGTGAGGGGGACTTGCAGCGACAAGCGCTGGGCAAAACGCTCCAGCATCGGCATGGCATCCGGGCCGAACGCCGCCATGGTGCCGACCCCGCCGAACAACTGCACCACCAGCACCCGCTGGCGCGCCTCGGCCAGGCGCTGACGGTGGCGCAACAGCTCATCGATCCAGCCGGCGACCTTCAGCCCGAAGGTGGTCGGCAAGGCGGGAATCGAGTGGGTCCTGGCGACCATCAGCGAGTCACGGTGCGCATCGGCCAGGGTCGACAACTTGCCCAGCAAGGTCTCCAGGGCCTGGTCCATTGCATCAAGCACATCGCGCATTTCCAGGGACTGGGCGGTGTCCTGGATGTCTTGGGTGGTAGCGCCGTAATGCACGTACTCACGGGCACTGGGGCTGCAGTTTTTTTGCAGGGCACTGAGCAATGGCATCAGCGAATGCCCAGTGGCTGCCACGCCCTCGGCCAGTTGGCGCACATTGATGCCCGACAGCAACGCGGCCTTTTCGATCTCCAGGGCCGCCTCGCGCGGGATGATGTTGACATCGGCCTGGGCCATCGCCAGCGCCGCTTCCACGTCCAGCCAACGTTGCAGGCGACAATGACTGCAGAAAATCTTGCGGCTCTGCGGGCCGGCATAGCCTGAACCGTGGGTTTTCGAATCGAGAATGTGGCTGTGTTCGTGGCGGCATTGCTCGCCGTCATGATCAAAGCCTGGGTGGTCCGACCGTGCGGTGCAAGATGCACGGGCGGTCACTTCCAATGTTTGCGCATCCATCACATACCCTCCATCGCGTATTGGGACTGACTGGTATTGCCTGGGGTTGCCTGCGTCGCTTCAAGGCCATGGCCGCAAGCGCGAGGCAGTGCTTTAGTTGCCACCAAATCGACCATCTCGGCGGCAAGCCCCGTGTAGGTCGTCGGGTCAAGCAGGTCATCGAGCGTTTGCGGGCTGAAACAACCCTGCAGCCGCGAGTCACCAAGCAGCGCGTCGCGAAAGCAGACGCCTGTGTCTTGGGCTTGCAGGGCGATGTCGTGCACCAGGTGATGGGCTGTCTGCTTGCCACACCGAGGCGCCAGCGCGAGCATCACCCGCTCCGACAGGATCAGCCCGCCCAGCACGTCCAGGTTGCTACGCATGCGCGCTTCACGCACCTCCAGCCCAGCCAGCAGCAAGCCGTCCATACGGGCGAGCAAGGCGCCGGCGTAAATGAACAGCTCCGGCAAGGCCGCCCATTCGATGCGCCAGGTGGTACCGTCACGCTCGTGCAACTGGAACGCGGCGTCGGTCAGCGCAACCATCTGCGCGCGCACCAGCCGCGACAACGCACTGATCAGGTCCACCGTCGACGGGTTTTGCTTGTGGGGCATGGTGCTGCTCCCCACCTGCCCTGCCCGTCGGCCTTCGCGCACTTCATCGATCTCGGTGCGCTGCAGGTGGTAGATCTCATTGGCGACACGGCCCAACGTTGCCGACGCCTGCACCAGCAACCACGCCGCCTCCAGAATGCGGTCGCGGGCGCTGTGCCAACTGCTCAATGGCGCCGCCAGGCCCAGGCTTTCCAGGGTGCGGCGCTGCACATCCAAACCCTGCGGGCCAAGCCCGGCCAGGGTGCCCACGGCGCCGGTCAGGTTACCGACCATCACCCGCGCATAGGCTTCGTCAAAGCGTTCAAGGTGCCGATCGATCTCATCGACCCACACCGCCACCTTGTAGCCAAACGTGGTGGGCAGTGCGTGCTGCCCATGAGTCCTGGCGACCATCGGCGTGTGCTTGTGGCGCAAGGCGAGCGTGAGCAAATGCCCACGGATGCCGCGCAGGCGCTGCACCACCAGGCCCCAGGCATCGCGGATTTGCAGGATGAGGCCGGTGTCGAGGATGTCCTGGGTGGTGACGCCGTAATGCACGTATTCACCCAGCCCATCGGCACATAACCCCTGCAAGGCGCGCAGAGTCGGCACCAGGATGTGCCCGGTTTCCAGGCCCTCGCGCCCCAACGCGTCGAGGTCCAGCAGTTCCACGCTGGCTACCCGGGCAATCTCCCGGGCGGCCTCGTGGGGGATGAGGCCCATCTGCGCCTGGGTCGCCGCCAGCGCCGTTTCAACATCAAGCCACTTCTGCACCTGATTGGCATCAGAGAAGATCGCGGCAAATTCCGGGGACGAGTAAGCGCCCCCGTGGATACGGGATTCAGTGATATGACTTGGCATGTCGAGTTACTCGCGTTGTCCTAAGGAGGGCTACTTCACGCGTTGCACGTGTTCCCAGACTGCATCGTAGTAAGCCCGCTCCAGCCGGAAGTGCTCGGCCAAAGACGTCAGGAACGCGTTCTGGAACCCGAGGTCCGGAATACGCCGTGAGATCAGTGCCCATTCACGCTTGGCCCGTGGCGGCACCAGGCTGATATGCACTTCGTAATACTCCGCGTCGTCCTGGCTCAAGCCCGCATTGCGCAGGGCGTTGTACAACTTGCCGTGGTTGCCCGGCACCACCAGTTCAGTGATGTAGAACACCGCCAGGCCCCAGCCGAAATCGGGGTTGCGGAAACAGCGGGCGCGGTTGTTGAGGTAGGCGATTTCCTCGGGCATCGTCGAGAGCGCCTCGAAATCGGCATTCAGGCCCACGGCGGCAAGCAACTTGGCCAGCAGCTTCGGGTGGGAACGCTGCTCATCCTCTTCGCCCAACTCACCGTAGAGATAACGCGCCAAGGCGGCCGCCTCGTCTACGTCAGTCAGGTTGACCAGCAGGTCGGCGGCGTCCCGGTACAGGCGGTATGTGCGGAACCATTGGTGGCGCAAAAACACCTGCAGTTGCTCGCGAGAGGCTTTGCCTTCAAACACATACTGCGACATCGGATGGTTTTCCCGCGACTGCGCGGCAATCTGCTCTTCCAGGCGCTGCTGGAAACCGGCCTCGGACAAGGGCGATGCCAGGTCGGCTGACGGCATGAAACGCTCTTGCACGCTGTAAACGGCATTCGCCAGCCAACGCCGGGTCGAGGCGGTGGCCACGTCATCGCTCAGCGACAGGATGTACAGCAATTGCTGGCACTGCGCCGCATTCGCGGCGTCACCGCGTTGGCCGGTCTCGCACAGGGCGCGCAGCATATTGGCGGCAATTTCGATGCGATTGAACGTCGCGTCCGGCTTCAAGGCTTCCGCCAACAGACGGGCTTCGGCCGTGTGAATATTTTGCAATTGCGGCAGGGAAAAATTACGTGGGCTCATCATGTGCTCCATTATTTTTGTTTTCGGATCGCAGGTCGTTCAGGCAGACAGGCGTTGGGCCTGCATCTGCTGCCACAGGCTGTCGAAGTAGGCCTTGTTGATTTCGAAGTGGCGCTTGAGTGCGCGCATGAACGTGCGCTGAAAGCCCTCCTCGCTGGCAAACTTGGCAATCAGGGCCCACATTTCCTCGGTGTCGATCTCATCCTGGGTGCCATGCAAGCGGTGGAATTCGCTGGGCTGCTCTGGAACGTCGAGGCGCTGCAACAGCTCGTAGATGCGCCGATGGTTGACGCAACTGACAGACTCCACCGCATAGAGCAGTGCAAGGCCCCAGGCGACATCCGTGTGGCGCACACAGCGAATGCGATTATTCAGGTAGGCCTTTTCCAGCGGATGCAGCGCGGGGAAGTCGATGGCCAGCGGAATATCGAAATACTCCATCAGATGGGCGAGCATCGCCGGGTGCGAACGCTGCGGCGTCTCAGCCCCTGCTTCACCGTACAGGTTGCGGTAAAACACTGAGGCGTCTTCGATGGCTTCGAAGCGAAAGGCCAGTTCGGCCAGCAGGCTGTAGAAGTTGTAGGAACGGGTCCAGTGATGCTCCAGGAAGAAGCGCACATCCTGCACCGGCGGCGTCCCTTGGAACAGGTGCACCGACATCGGGTGGTTGACCCGGCTGCGTGCAGCGATTTCAGCGTCGACCTGCTGACGGAACGCCTCCACCGGCAACGCGGTGAAGCCCGGCAAGTCGGCGGCGAACTCATCTTCGACGCGGTAAACCTCGCTGGCCATCCAGCGCCGGGTCGGTTCGGTGCGTGGGTCACCGGGAATGTGCAATTGCAGCAAGGCTGACTGGTAATGCGCGTAGGCGCCAGCATCTCCCGCCAGGCCTTGCCGAGTCAGTGCGAGCAGCGCTTCCAGCGCGCGGGTGACCTGGGTGTAATTGGCGCCAGGTTCCAAGGCATTCGTCATCAGCCGCGAGGCGGTGGTGAAGAGATCGGAATCCGAGCGTTGTTGCAGGGCAGCAGTATCCATTGATAACCCCTGAATCTTGTTTTTGTGGTTGGGCATACTCGGAAAAAAGCCTAAAGGTTCCCGTAGTGGCAAGGTCAACACCTGTAGGAAAATTCTTTCAAAGGCTTGGCAACCAACGGTAACCACGATGCGAAGCGAGCCGCTCTTGATCTTGATCTGCTTTTGATCTTGATCTTAGGCGCCCTGTTAAACCACGCTGGCCGAACGCAGGCTTGAATTCGTGGGTAACCCGGCAGGACGCCGGGTTAGCCGCCCCGCGCCATGGATGGCGCGTGGCGGCGGCCCACGGATTCAAGACTGTGTTCGGGCACA
>NZ_WKCD01000280.1:0-7187 GCF_021606625.1 Pseudomonas sp. PA-4-8C | reverse complement strand
TTGCTGAGGACTTCTTCGGTATTGCGGTGCAGGGTTTCCAGCAGGCGGTATTCGCTGCGCGTGAGCGCGGCCCACTGGTCCTGGCAGGACACATCGCAGCGCTGATCATCAAAGTGCAGCACGCGGGCATCTTCGGGTGCCGGGGCACGCGGCGGCTCGGGTCGGCGGTCCAGGGCAACGCGGCGCAGGATCGCTTCAATACGCACGCACAATTCAACCATGCTGAACGGCTTGGGCAGATAGTCGTCCGCGCCCAGGCGAAAGCCGCTGATGCGATCGGCTTCAGCGCCCAGCGCCGACATCAGGATCACCGGCATGGCGTGGCTCTGGCGCAAATGGGTGAGGATCGACAAACCGTCCAGCCCTGGCAGCAGAATGTCCATCAGCACCAGGTCGAAGGCCTCGGCGCGGGCCAGTTGCAGGCCCTGCTGACCGTTCCGGCACCAGGTCACCTGGAAGCCACTGCGGCCAAGCTGCTCGTGCACATAGGCGCCCAACACCGGGTCGTCTTCGATGGTCAGGATACTGGGTAGGCCAACTGCTGCGGGAGTCATTAGCGTCTGCAAGTCATTCTCAATCACTGATTATTCAAGATTAAACGTTCACAGGCAATCGCCACCCGGCGCCGAATGGCCCGAAGATTGCCGTATGTCATTAATTTGCAAGATTCCAGGCCGTGCAAATGGCTACACTGCGCAGGTGGCGCGGGCCGGATGCCGGCGTGGATGATTGATAACAACGTGGTAGCAGGAGAGTGGCGTGCTTAGAAGAATGGGGATAAAAGGCCGCGTACTGTTGCTGACCTTATTACCGACCAGCCTGATGGCGTTGCTGTTGGGGGGCTATTTCACCTGGATGCAGCTCTCGGAGTTGCAAACCCAGATGCTGCAACGCGGCGAAATGATCGCCGAGCAATTGGCGCCGTTGGTGGCACCTGCCCTCGGTCATAAGAACACCGACCTGCTGGAGCGCATCGCGACCCAGTCCCTGGAGCAGCCGGATGTGCGCGCGGTGTCGTTCCTGGCGCCAGACCGCTCTTCCCTGGCCCACGCCGGCCCGACCATGCTCAACCAGCCGCCCACCGGCAACAGTTCGCACCTGTTGCAGCGCACCGGCAACGACGCCACCCGCTATTTACTGCCGGTGTTTGGCCGCCATCGCAACCTGGCGGGCGAGCTGATTCCGGATGAGGCCGACCGCCTGCTGGGTTGGGTCGAAGTGGAGCTGTCTCACAATGGCATGTTGCTGCGTGGCTATCGCAGCCTGTTCGCCAGCCTGCTGTTGATCGCCATCGGCCTGATGTGCACCGCCGCCCTCGCCCTGCGTATCAGCCGCACCATCAATTCGCCGATTGGCCAGATCAAGCAAGCGGTGGCCCAACTCAAGGACGGCAACCTGGAGACACGCTTGCCACCCTTGGGCAGCCAGGAGTTGGACCAGCTCGCCTCGGGCATCAACCGCATGGCCGAAACCCTGCAAAATGCCCAGGAAGAGCTGCAACACAGCATCGACCAGGCCACCGAAGACGTGCGCCAGAACCTGGAAACCATCGAGATCCAGAACATCGAGCTCGACCTGGCGCGCAAGGAAGCCCTGGAGGCCAGCCGTATCAAGTCGGAGTTCCTGGCCAACATGAGCCATGAAATCCGCACGCCGCTCAACGGCATCCTCGGTTTTACTCACCTATTGCAAAAAAGCGAGCTGTCGCCGCGCCAGTTGGACTACCTGGGCACTATCGAAAAATCTGCGGATAACCTGCTGGGCATCATCAACGAAATCCTCGATTTCTCGAAGATTGAAGCCGGCAAACTGGTGCTCGACAGCGTGCCTTTCAACCTGCGCGACTTGCTGCAAGACACCTTGACCATCCTCGCCCCCGCCGCCCATGCCAAGCAGCTCGAACTGGTGAGCCTGGTGTACCGCGACACGCCGCTGGCGTTGGTGGGCGACCCGCTGCGGCTCAAGCAGATTCTGACCAACCTGATCAGCAATGCGATCAAGTTCACCCGCGAAGGCACCATTGTGGCCCGAGCGATGATTGAAGATGAACAAGAAGACAGCGTGCAATTGCGCATCAGCGTGCAAGACACCGGCATCGGCCTGTCCAACCAGGATGTGCGCGCCCTGTTCCAGGCATTCAGCCAGGCCGACAACTCGCTGTCGCGCCAGCCCGGCGGCACCGGTTTGGGCCTGGTGATTTCCAAGCGGTTGATCGAGCAGATGGGCGGCGAAATCGGCGTCGACAGCACGCCGGGTGAAGGCTCCGAATTCTGGATCAGCCTGAACCTGCCCAAAACCCGTGACGACGTCGAGGACCTGCCCGCCGCGCCGCTGCTGGGGCGGCGTGTGGCCGTGCTGGAAAACCACGAACTGGCGCGCCAGGCCCTGCAACATCAGTTGGAAGACTGCGGCCTGGAAGTCACGCCCTTCAACACCCTGGAAAGCCTGACCAATGGCATCACCAGTGCGCACCAGACCGAACAGGCCATCAGCCTGGCGGTGCTGGGTGTCACGGCCAATGACATTCCGCCCGAGCGCCTCAACCAACACCTGTGGGACCTTGAACACCTGGGCTGCAAGGTGCTGGTGCTGTGCCCGACCACCGAGCAGATGCTGTTCAACCAATCGGTGCCCAACCCCAACAGCCAATTGCAGGCCAAGCCCGCTTGTACGCGCAAGCTGCGCCGCTCGCTGGCCGATCTGATCAGCCCGCGCCCTTCGCGCAGCGAACCCGGTGAGCCGTTGTCCAGCCGTGCGCCACGGGTGCTGTGCGTGGACGACAACCCGGCCAACCTGCTGCTGGTGCAAACCCTGTTGGAAGACATGGGTGCCAAGGTGCAGGCGGTGGAAAGCGGTTACGCGGCGGTCGACGCCGTGAAGCAAGAAACTTTCGATTTGGTGCTGATGGACGTGCAAATGCCCGGCATGGATGGCCGCCAGAGCACCGAGGCGATCCGCCAGTGGGAAAGCGAACGCCACGGCACGCCGCTGCCGGTGGTAGCCCTCACGGCCCATGCCATGGCCAACGAAAAACGCGCCCTGCTGCAAAGCGGCATGGACGACTACTTGACCAAGCCCATCAGCGAGCGGCAATTGGCCCAGGTGGTCTTGAAATGGACCGGCCTGGCGCTGCGTAACCAAGGCCCGGAGCGCACCCATGAGGGTGCAGCCCAGGGCGTGCAGCTCTTGGTACTCGACCACGAAGAAGGCCTGCGCCTGGCCGCCAACAAGGCCGACCTGGCCGCCGATATGCTCGCCATGCTGCTGGCCTCCCTGGAGGCTGATCGCCTGGCGATTACCGTCGCCCGCGAAGCCAATGACAACCACGCCTTGATCGAACGCGTGCACCGCCTGCACGGCGCCACGCGCTATTGTGGCGTACCGCAATTGCGGGCGGCCTGCCAGCGCGCCGAAACCCTGCTCAAGCAGGATGACGCCAAGGCCATGGCTGCGCTGGATGAACTGGACATGGCGATTGCACGGTTGGCCAGTGAAGCCAGAGTAAGTGCCTGACCGTCCGACTGTAGGAGCGAGCGTGCTCGCGAAAAACCAGAGAACACCGCGTTAAACCAGAATGAACGCGTTATCGTTGACGTTTTTCGCGAGCAAGCTCGCTCCTACAAGTACGCATCTATTCTGTCATTGCAGGGAGCCTTTTCAATGCGCGTCATTCTCTTCAGCAGCCAAACCTACGACCGCGAGAGTTTCCTCGGCGAACCGCTGCCGGCCAGTATCGAACTGCAGTTCCAACCGGCACGCCTGAACCTCGATACCGTGGCCCTGGCCGAACACCACGAAGTGGTCTGCGCCTTTATCAACGACGACCTCAGCGCCCCCGTGCTGGAGCAACTGGCCAAGGGCGGCACACGCCTGATTGCCCTGCGCTCGGCGGGCTACAACCATGTCGACTTGCCCGCCGCCCAGCGCCTGGGCCTGAGTATCGTGCGCGTGCCCGCCTATTCGCCCCACGCGGTGGCCGAACACGCGGTCGCGCTGATTCTGGCGCTCAACCGCCGTCTGCACCGTGCCTACAACCGCACCCGCGACGGTGATTTCAGCCTGCACGGGCTCACCGGTTTCGATCTGGTCGGCAAAACGGTCGGCGTGGTCGGCACCGGGCAGATCGGCGCGACCTTCGCTAAGATCATGGCCGGCTTCGGCTGCCAACTGCTGGCCTACGACCCCTTCCCCAACCCACAGGTGCATGAACTTGGCGCCCGCTACGTAAGCCTGCCTGAACTGTTGGCCGAGGCGCAGATCATCAGCCTGCACTGCCCGCTGACCGCCGACAGCAAACACCTGATCAATGCCCGCTCACTGGCGCAGATGCAGCCCGGTGCGATGCTGATCAACACCGGGCGCGGTGGCCTGGTCGATACGCCGGCACTGATCGAAGCGCTCAAGCTGGGCCAGTTGGGCTACCTGGGGCTGGACGTCTACGAAGAAGAAGCTCAATTGTTTTTCGAGGACCGCTCGGACCTGCCCCTGCAAGATGACGTGCTCGCCCGCCTGCTGACCTTCCCCAACGTGATCATCACCGCGCACCAGGCCTTCCTCACCCGTGAGGCCCTGGCGGCGATTGCCGGCACCACATTGGCCAACATTGCCGCGTGGGCCGATGGTCGGGCGCAGAACCTGGTCGAGGGATGATCAGCGGTCACATACCAGGCTCATGATAGGCCGGCACCCGTGATAGGATGCCGCGCCTATTTGGAGGATCCATGGCCGAACACGATTTCCGCTTCAGCTTGCTGAGCCCGCAACACACCCTGATCGAATGCCGCGCCCTGGTGCCGGGCCGTTACCAGGTCACCGGCAACGGTGGTTCGATCAAACATGGCGACGTCCTGATCGTCAGCCTGCGCGGCAGTAAAACCCTGTCGATGCGCCTGACCGTCGAAGGTGACGCACGCTACTCCATCCGCCCGGCAGGCCAGTGGGTCGCCATGGCCCAAGGGCCGAAGTTCGGCGAACTGGAGATTCACACCTGGAAGGTCAACTGCGACAGCTGCGACGCCGTGCTCGAGTTTGAGTTCGCGGTAGAAACCAAGCTGACCAAGGCACCGTTGCAACCGGCTGCCAACGCGCGTATCAAAGAACTGGGCTGGGCCAGCGAAGGCGATAAACACCGCTGCCCGAAATGCCAGCAGGCCGCGCAATGAAAGCCCCGCTGCTGCTTGCCGCGATCGGTGTCGGCCTGGCAGGCTGCGCCGCCGATGGCGCCAAGCTCGAGCGCGACCACAGCTATGTAGTGGAATGGATCGGTGAGCGGCCGTTGATGGACTACGCGCACCTGACCGTCACTCTGGGCGCCGATGGCCGGGCCTATGGCAATGGCGGCTGCAACCACTGGTTTGCACCGTACACCGTCGAAGGCAACAAGCTCAGCTTCGGCCCGGTCGGCAGCACCCGAAAAATGTGCGCCGAAGCCCTGATGGAGCAAGAGCAGCGCTTCTTCCAGGCCCTGCAAAGCGTGCAGCGCTGGGACATCTCGCCGATCGAGCAGACGCGGTTCTGGCCAGCCGAAGGCAAGCCGATCCGCTTGTGGCTCGAAGAAGGCTAATCTAGGCGCACGCTCCTGTATTAACGCGGTGTCCTCTGGTTCTGTGGGAGCTGGCTTGCCTGCGATGCGGACGACGCGGTGTATCAGGTACACCGCAGCGATGCCATCGCAGGCAAGCCAGCCCCCACAGTTTTATCCTTTCAGCGCCTTGAGCTTGGCCAACACCCCTTCCGCTGTCTGCTCACCCATCAACTGCTCACGCACCTTGCCCTTGTCGTCGATGATGTAGGTCACCGGCAAGGCCTCGCTGCGCGGAATCTCGAAGATCCCGTCCGGGTTCTGGGCCAGCACCGTGAACTTGATCCCCAGCTTGTCGCTGGCGGCCTTCAGTTCTTCACCCTGCACATTGTCGAAGTTGACGCCGAACACCCCGACATTCTGGCCTTTCAACTGTTCTGCCAGGGCATTGAGCTCAGGGATTTCCGTGCGGCACGGGCCACACCATTCGGCCCAGTAGTTGACCACCAGCCACTGTTTGTCCAAGCGTTCGGCCGCCACTTTCTGGCCATATTGGTCAACGCCGTAATCGTTACCGCAGCCGCTGAGCAGCAGGGTTGTGATGATCGCCAATGCACCGATCAGTCGCCTTGTCATGGGGTATTCCTTCGCAAAAATGAACGTTGGCTGCGGCCTATCGCCTCTTACGGTTTAAGGACAGGCGCCAGCGCAGGTAGAATACCCGTCACCTTACGCAAGATGCGACCCGCACATGACCGATCTGACGCTTTATCACAACCCGCGCTGCTCGAAATCGCGCGGTGCGCTGGAACTGCTTGAAGCCCGCGGCCTCACCCCGACCGTGGTGCGCTACCTGGAAACCCCGCTGAATGCCGCGCAAATCAAGGCCCTGCTGAAAAAACTTGGCATTAGCGCGCGCCAACTGCTGCGCACTGGTGAGGACGAATACAAAACCCTGAACCTGGCCGACGCCAGCTTGAGCGAAGCGCAACTGATCGCCGCTATCGCCGCCCATCCCAAGCTGATGGAGCGTCCTATCCTGGAAACTGCCGACAAAGCCATCATTGGCCGCCCGCCCGAGAACGTGCTGGAGATCCTGCCGTGACTACGCCCTATGTGCTGGTGCTGTATTACAGCCGCAACGGCTCGGTGAGCGAGATGGCCCGGCAGATTGCCCGGGGTATCGAGCAAGGCGGAATGGAGGCGCGGTTACGCACGGTGCCGGCGATTTCCACCGAGTGCGAAGCGGTGGCACCAAGCATTCCCGACGAAGGCGCGCTGTATGCCAGCCTGGACGACCTGAAGCACTGCTCGGGCCTGGCCCTGGGCAGCCCGACCCGGTTCGGTAACATGGCCGCGCCGCTCAAGTACTTCCTCGATGGCACCAGCAACCTGTGGCTCACCGGCGCGTTGGTCGGCAAGCCAGCCGGCGTGTTCACCTCCACCGCCAGCCTGCATGGCGGCCAGGAAACCACGCTGATGTCGATGCTGCTGCCGCTGCTGCACCACGGCATGCTGATCACCGGCCTGCCCTACAGCGAACAGGCCCTGCTCGACACCCAGGGCGGCGGCACGCCGTATGGCGCCAGCCACCATTCCGGGCCAGACGGCAAGCGCATGCTCGACCAACATGAAATAACCCTGTGCCGGGCCCTGTGCCTGCGCC